>DASZOW010000419.1:0-3239 GCA_035550615.1 Puia sp. | reverse complement strand
TTGCAACGCGTCACCACCGACAAGCACAGGGGCAGCGGCGGGCTGAAGGCTACGCTGATCGACAGCAGCAGCTCATCGAATTGGACGGTGCGATTGATGTCGGGTTCCGGCATACCCGCGAACAACCCGAAGATCACCAGCGATGGTACGTTAAGCTTCTGGATGAAGACATCGACGGCCAATGCCGGCGCCACCGTGCAGGTGTGGTTCGACGACAGTGATGGGGCGGAAGCCTCGCCTGCCCTGAGCGTGATCAATGACGGCCAATGGCACCTGTATAATTTCGACCTTGAACATTTCAATGGTACGACCGTCACCACGGGCAACGGGCAGCTCGATGCGGCGCTGGTAACCCTGGATGCCATTGTATTAAAACAGCCGAATACTTCCACTACCTGGACCGTATATTTCGACGACGTGATGCATTTGGCAACCGGAGCGAATGCCGGGACTACGGTCAATTTCCAGGGGCCTGTACCGACCGCGGGCCAGGGGGCGACTCTTGTTTCGGAGGACGAGCCCCTCGTGGTTTACCCGAACCCGAGTACGGGAGCTTTCCATATCAGGCTGCCCCTGGCATCAGCCGGGCCGGGAATGTCCGGCGCGTCACCGGATAAATATCTCGTGGAGCTATATAACACCGCGGGAGTACGGGTGTTCTCCGGGGAGTTCGATGGAGGACGTCAGGACATTTATACCGGCGGCTTATCATCAGGCCTGTACGTGATCACCGTAAGGGGCAGGAATTATCAAAGAACTTCGAAGATCATCATCCGTAAATAGTATATGAAAAAGCTGCTTTTTGTTGTTGTTACTATCGTCATCTTTGGGCGTGGATCCGCGCAAACCGATATCGCGCGAACCGATATCCGGAAAAGCAGTGTCTCGCTGGCTTTTCAGAAAGCCGCCTGGACATCCAGAACCCTGGCGCCGGGGGTGGTCTGGCGATCCGTACATTTTACGCACGGCGATCTGTTTGGCGTCAATGAGGAGATCAACGTGATCTTGATGTCGCAGAAAGGGCTGGAAACCAGCAGGCTGGTGATAGCCCATTCCGACTCGCTGGAGAAGACGTCGCGGTTGGCGATGACCTACCAGGCCGTGGCGGGCGTGAATGGCAGCTTTTTCAAGATGCGGGGGCCCGATCCGGACAATCATCGCGATCTCGATGGCGTTCCCAAGCTGGAGCCTTCCAGGCTGGACCATAACCGCAGCATTGTGTATTTGCGGGAACATGATAGCGTCATTGCGGAGAATGCTCCTCAGAAAACGCCCGGACGGCAAAGGCATGCCCAAGGATCGATCGCCATCAGCGATGCCGGTCTGTGGATATTGAAAGGCGATTCGCTCGACCTCGGCTGGGAGCATGGGATCAAAGCCAGGGACGTTATAAGCGCCGGACCGGTGATGTTGTTGTCCGGGGTAGTCCAGCCCATACCCAACGATGCCTTTTGCAACACCAGGCATCCGCGGACTGCAGTCGGGAAGAGGGCCGATGGCACCGTCCTGCTGGTGGTGGTGGATGGAAGAAATGCCGAGAGCGCCGGCATGAGCATTCCAGAGCTGCAAAAGACCATGCGCTGGCTTGGGTGTGCGGATGCCATCAACCTGGATGGAGGGGGATCAAGCACCATGTATGTGAAGGATGAGCCCTGCAACGGGGTCGTCAACTATCCCAGTGACAATAAAAGGTGGGATCATGAGGGAGAGCGGGAAGTGGCCAATGCCATTCTGCTGGAAAGGAAGCCGGCGCCGGTGACGCTGACACTCGTGCCGCCAGGTATTGTCGCGGATAAGATAAACCTCGATATCCGTGCGGGCATCAGCAGCGGAGACGGCGCAACCAGGCATCTGGAAGCCAGCTTTTTCCTCGATAGAGAGGATGACGGGCACAGGATCCACCAGGAGGCGCTCGATATTCCTGCCGGTCGTTCGGGTGTCGTACAGTTTTTTATGCCGACAGCGGGCCATGTCGGCCGGCATCGGGTATTGTTAACCGTGAAAGACGGGAGTATGGTCGTGCGGACCAGCCGGCCCGTGGAGATCGTCCGCTCGGCGACGCCATCGACACGCACCATCGGCGGCGCCTGGATCAGCTTTTATCATTGGAGCGAAACAGAGGGTAAGAAGTGGAATCCGGTTATAAAAACACTTACCGACGCACAGTGGAAAGAAATGATCCGTTCGATGCATAAGATAGGGATGGATGTCGTCGTCATCCAGGAGTCTTTCCGCAACCAGGAGTATGTAGGCCGGCATTCCATTGAAGAAAAAGGATACGGCGGCAGGGCGTACTATCCTTCCGCCCTGTATCCCGCCAGGATGCCCATTGCAGCCCACGATCCCATAGAGGCCGTCCTGTCCGAGGCCGACAGCCTGGGCATGCAGGTGTTCATGGGAGTAGGCATGTATGCGTGGTTCGACTATACGAAAGGGTCGCTGGACTGGCATAAGAAGGTGGCCAGGGAGCTGTTTGAGCGTTACGGGTATCACGATAGCTTTTACGGATTTTATGTAAGCGAGGAGGGAATGGGCAGCCTCGATTGTTTCGAGAAGGACTCATCGAAGCAGGATCAGCGCCGGCGGGAAGTGCTGGATTTTTTTGCCGGCTTCGCGCCGTATTGCCGGGAGATGGCGCCGGGCAGGCCGATCATGTTTGCGCCCAATGGCTGGGGGGTGGGGCGCGCCAAGGGAGCGTATGCCACGCTGCTGAAGAATGTCGATATCATTTGTCCTTTTGCGTTTGCACGGATGCCGGAAGGCGACCTATCGGCGAGAGAGGCGATCCACCTGCTGCAGCGATATTGTAAGGACGCCGGAGCGCATTTGTGGCTGGACCTGGAAGCTTTTCTCTTTAATGAGAAGGAAGGCTATCTTTATCCCCGGCCCATGCGCGAGATCCGCCAGGACCTGGCACGGTTCGATGAATTTGAAAAAGTACTGTGTTATCAATACCCGGGTGTCTTCAGCGAACCCGGTGCGTCCGTACAGGTAGGGGAGGGTGCTACCCTGCAGCTGTATCGCGATTATCGCAAATACCTAAAGGAAATTTCCAAATGACACCTGCTGCATATGCTTCGTTGTATCGCGATAACCTCTTAGAGGATGTGATCCCATTCTGGATGCGTCATTCCGTGGACCGGGAGCAGGGCGGCTATTTTACCTGTCTGGACACCGAGGGAAAGGTGTACGATACCGATAAGTTCACGTGGCTGCAATGCCGCCAGATCTGGTGTTTT
>DASZOW010000418.1:0-4165 GCA_035550615.1 Puia sp. | reverse complement strand
TATCCCGATTTCTACGAACATCTGCAGAAATTGGGTGCACGTGTAAACATACAGCAATGAATACATTTGGCCGGCTTTTCCGTGTGAACATTTTTGGCGAATCCCATGGCGAGAGCGTGGGCGTGAATATCGACGGTTGTCCGGCGGGGTTAAAACTGCCGTTGGAGGACTTTTTGCCCGATTTGGAGCGGCGGAAGGGCGGGATGCAGAAGGGGACGACGCCGCGGAAGGAAGACGATCTGCCGATATTCAGGAGCGGACTATTCAATGGCGTTA
The DNA here is from genome assembly GCA_035550615.1 of Puia sp. Classification (GTDB taxonomy): domain Bacteria; phylum Bacteroidota; class Bacteroidia; order Chitinophagales; family Chitinophagaceae; genus Puia. Next base: position 3,889 of record DASZOW010000418.1, on the reverse strand, counting down.
GCACGGGATCGCCGATCACCATATTATTCGAGAATAACAATACCCGGTCGGGAGATTATGAGAAACAGCGGGCGGTCCCGCGGCCGGGGCATGCCGATTTCGTGGCGCATGAGAAGTTTGGCGGTTTTGAAGATTATAGAGGCGGCGGACCTTTTAGTGCGCGGTTGACCGTGGGGCTGGTGGCGACGGGGGTGATAGCGAAAAAGTTGCTGGCGGGCATCGCCGGGTCCGGTGGGGGGAAATCAAGCATCGCGGGTTCCGGTGGGAAGAAATCGGGCGGCGCTTCGGTGGTCGCGAAAATATTGGAGATCGGCGGTGAGCAGGACCTGGATAAGGGATTGCAGAAGGCCATCGACGCCAAGGATTCCATCGGCGGCATCATCGAGTGCCGGGTGAGCGGTCTGCCCATCGGGTTAGGAGAGCCTTTCTGGGATTCGGTGGAGTCGGTGATCGCGCATGCGATCTTTGCCATTCCCGCGGTGCGGGGGGTCGAGTTCGGGACCGGTTTCGCGGCGGCCCGGATGTTCGGTAGCGAGCACAATGATGCTATCGAGGACATGCAGGGACATACCCGTACCAATCATGCGGGCGGGGTCGTCGGCGGCATCACAAATGGAAATGAGCTGGTTTTCCGGTTGGCGATAAAGCCTACTTCTTCCACGCCCAGGGAGCAGCGGACCCTGAACTGGGAAACCGGGGCGCAGGAAGCGTTTTCCGTCAAGGGAAGACATGACCTGTGTGTAGCCTTGCGTGCGCCGGTGATCGTCGAAGCCGTTACCGCTATTGTGCTGGCCGATCTTCTCCTGCTGGAACAGCGGGTGGGCCGTGTGCTCAGGGCGGACCTTGAACACTGAGAAAAAATGCATTATATTGAGGTCATATATGAAATACAGAAAGCGGCGCGTTTCCTTCCTTTTCCCGATCTGTTTGTTGCTGATGCTGGTAGCCTGTCGCCAGCGACCCCAGAAACAAGATAAGGACGAAGTAAAAACGCCGGCGCAGATGGATGCGCATGTCGGATCCGATCTGAAGTCGATGTTGCAGTATGTCGCGGACAGTAAAGACCGGTTGAATGACACTACGGAGCTGACTTACCGGAGATTGGAGGATAGCGTCTATGGGGCCAATAATTATACGCCGTTATGGAGTAACCGGGAGCAATGGCTTCCGCTTGCCGACAGCCTGATGAGCTTTATCGACAGCAGCAAATCTTTTGGGCTTTTTCCCGGCGATTATCATCATAATGCCCTGGCGTTCATCCACAGGATCGTCCGGGAGGATACGATGGCCCGGAAAAATGCTGCGCTTTGGACAAGGGCGGACCTGATGATGACGGATGCCTTTTTCCGGTTGGTCGAAGACATCAAACATGGGCGGCTGGCGCACGACAGCGTTACGTTGCGGAAGGATTCCGTTCTGGCCGATTCCGTGTTTTTGCACAGCCTGGAGACGGCCAGGCAGAACCACCTGGTCACTGCCGTCATGGACAGCCTGGAACCCAGAGTTCCGGGTTATGATTCGCTAAAGACTTATCTGCGGGGCTGGCTGGCCGGGGCGCATTTCCGTTATCTCACGTGGCTGGATTATCCGTACGAGAAAAAAGATTCCGCGGCTTTTGTCGCCGCGCTAACGAAACGGCTGAAGGAATCGGGTTACCTGGATTCTTCAGAGACGCAGCCGGATTCCGCTACGCTTACGCGCGCCATCCGCACCTATCAGACCAATAATAAGCTAAAGGTAACGGGCAAGGTTACCGCGGACATGGTATCGATGATGAACAATGCCTCGGACTGGGAGAAGTTCAAGCGTATCGCCATCAATATGGACCGGTATAAGCTGTTGCCCGATACGATGCCTAAGATCTATGTCTGGGTCGATCTTCCGGCGTATATGTTGCAGGTGGTCGATTCCGATAGTGTGGCTTTCGAGTCGCGGGTGATCATAGGGGCGCCAAAAACGCGGACCCCGCTGCTGACGAGCGAGATCTCCAATTTCGTGACCTATCCGCAATGGACGGTGCCGATGAGCATCATCATGAAGGAGATGCTGCCGAAGATCAAAGAGGACATCGGTTACCTGGCCAGGCAGAACCTGATGGTGGTGGATGACAACGATAGTGTGCGGGACCCTGCGAAGATCAATTGGAAACGGCTCAATAAGAATAATTTCCCCTATCTGCTCAAGCAGCGCCAGGGGGACGACAATTCTTTGGGCGTCATGAAATTTAACTTTAGAAATAAATACGATGTGTATCTACATGATACTAATGTCAGGTGGATGTTCGACAAGAGCTTCCGGGCATTGAGTCATGGTTGTGTGCGGGTCAAGGAGTGGCGGAAGCTGGCGGCGTTCCTGATCCGCAACGATACAATGCGTTATCACCCAGATACGTTAAAGGCGTGGATACAACGGCAGGAGAAGCATACCGTTTATGGGTTTGCCCGGGTACCGATATTTATCCGGTATTTTACCTGTGAAGGCAAGAAGGGCAAGATCGTTTTTCATGACGATATCTATGGGGAGGACAAGCTGCTGAGGAACAAGTATTTTGCCAATAAGCCGATCGAGTAGAACGGCCGATCCATATCCATTTGGAAACCAAACGCTAATGTCCATGTTAAAGCGAGTCAACAAGGGATTGCTTGTATTTTTATTGCTCCCGGTAATTGCACTGGGGCAGCGGGTGGGGGACCCGGTCGCCCATAAGCGGCATCATCATGAGACGCCGAAGGTCCAATACGGGGTTGCCAGTTATTATGCCGACAAGTTCGAAGGCCGTAAGACCTATACGGACGAGATCTTCAGACAGGATAGTTTAACGGCGGCGAGCAACACGCTTCCGATGCACACGTGGGTAAAGGTTACTAATCTGCGCAATGATAAATCCGTTTTTGTTCGCATCAATGACAAGATGCATCCGCGTAACAAGCGGCTCATCGATCTGAGCCGGTCGGCCGCCCAGGTGCTGGGTTTTGCGGGCCGGGGAATAACGCGCGTGCGTATCGATGTCTTCGGAAAGAAAAAGCCGCCGGAGGCCAGTGATGAGATGGCGATCCGACGGCCCCAGGGGCAGGACTAATTTTTCATTTTCTTAAACACACTGATGGTGCCGCTTGTAGAGACATGCAGCAGGTAAGCCGATTTTGGGGTGGCTACCGTAAGGTAATAGCTGACCCCGTCGTTAGGATCGTTATATTCTACCACTTCCCTGATGATGGCGTCGGAATATTGTTTTTTTAGGCTGAGCTGGGCTTCCAGGGGCAAGTTGCTCTCGGGAATAGGACGGCAGGTGGCCAGCAGTTCACCGTCATGGTTATAAAAGGCCTGCAGCCTGATGTTGTTCCACATGAAGCTTACTTCTGTGAATTGTCCCTTAACTTTGTAGCTGATATTCGTAGCTGACGGGAACTCGCGTTTGAAATTGTATGCACCGACAAAATTGGGCTCTTCGCTGCCGTGCGGGGTGGCCATGGTGGCATTCAGGACGCAGAAGAAGAGTATAACGGCAATAGATAAACGTCGCATAGTTTGATGTTTTTGATGATTTTGTTTTTTCTGTTAGCTATACTTCTTGAGACCAATGGAATGCCAAAAAGGTTACAGGTACGTAAGCGGCTGATAGCTAATGATATCGTTTTTTTTCCTTCCTTTGGAAGTGTACGGTTCCGGACGATTTGCTGTCCGGTTGTGAACAACAGTTTCATTTTAATTTTTAAAAAATCATAATTTATGAACGCAAGCATCGGCATTTCTCCTGCAAACCTTCAGGCGGTGGCCAGGGAGCTCAGCAAACTACTGGCTGACGAGTACCTCTTGTACACGAAGACGCGGAATGCGCATTGGAATGTGGAAGGCCCTGATTTTCACGCCAAGCACCTGTTTTTCGAAT
>DASZOW010000417.1:0-3612 GCA_035550615.1 Puia sp. | reverse complement strand
GCAGGCTAGTCCGAAAAGAATTCGCCGCCGGATAGGTCCTGTGTCGCATCGGACTTTTGTTCAACCCGGCTTTCCCGCAAAATCGGTTGTGCACAATATTTGCAATGACAACAATTGAACCCATTGTTTAACACCTCTGTCCTCGGCACCCCCTGGAAATGACGCCTTAAAATTCTAATCATGCGTAAGCAACCAACTGGCAAGATCATTTTTGTCCATCAAGAACCCGACGAAAGAGTATTTCTGGAAGAAAGCCTTTCCCGGCTGATTTGGGACATCCGGACAGAGTGTTTTACGGACGCGGAAAGAGCGCTGCAGTATTTAAAAAGTACAGAAGAAAGGGTTTTTGTAATTATATCAGCCATGCAATTATCCGGCATTGACGGATTAGAGTTCAAGCAACGGATTGATGGTGATCCTGATCTCGTCAAAAAAGCTATCCCATTCATCTTCTCAAGTTCTTCAGCGTCGAAAGAAGAAGTTAGCAGGGCTTATGATTATCGGATCCAGGGTTATTTTGAAACGCCTGACAATCTGTATGAAATGGCTGAAATGCTCAACGCAGTCATCCAGTATTGGATAATCGCAAGGCATCCGAATGATTAAACGTATTATTTATGTTACGGGCAAACACGGATGATCGTCTTCCCCTTGATCTTCTTGGTTGGATTCAACGCAGCAATGGCCTCGTCGAGAGAAGTAATGGCGCCGATGTTCGTCCTCAAGCGTCCTTCCCGGACGCGCTGAACGACCTCACTCAATTGGGTGCGATCAGGTTCGACGACAAAGTCAATAGTCAGACCGGCAGCTGGCCACGCCTCGGTGGGGCCGGTGATGGTAACCAGCGTTCCTCCCGGACGGATCACACCCGCAGATCGCGTCGCGATGTCGCCGCCGAGGACATCAAAAACCAGATCGACCGCGCCCACGTCTCCTAAAAGATCGTTATCGAGGTCCACGAACTCCTGCGCGCCGAAATCGAGCGCCATTTGACGGGCCTCAGCACGCCCGGTGCCGATGACATAAGCGCCGGCCGCACGTGCAAGCTGGGTTGCCATCGAACCGACTACGCCGGCTGCACCGTGCACAAGAACGCTCTGACCCGCACGAAGACGGCCATGCTCGAACAGCCCCTGCCAGGCAGTCAGCCCAGGCATCACGAGGGCCGCACCCACCGTGAAATCAACGTCGGCCGGTAGGGGTGCCAGATTGCGAGCCTCCACCGCCACATACTCCGCCAGGGTCCCGTCGCGGTACCAGTCCGTAAGGCCGAACACCCGTTGTCCTATGGATAGTCCTGTGGTGCCATACCCGATGGCGGAGACCACTCCAGCCAGTTCGTGGCCGGGGATCGATGGCGTGCGGTCACGGCCGTGACGATCGGTCCATGTCGAGGGCCATGACAATTCATCTCCCGTAACACTCGAAGCGTGCACCCGAACGACAACGTCATTTATAGCCGCATGCGGCTCGGGCCGCTCCACCAATTTCATCCCGGCTGTTCCCGCAGCCTGGTCCGTTACAACGATTGCTTTCATAATACTCCTCCTTTTTCACTCATCAGCAAACATCTGCTTGACGAAGTGATGTTGCCGCACATGAATGGTTTCAGCATGATCTTACTGTGTTTGTTCAACGACCTTTTTAATGGCAGGATAAAATTATGGCATAATTTGCGCACCTTAATGGTCCAGTTTTAAAATAGATGGGGGTCCAGTTTATACGGCTCACTGCGAAAAAAGGGCCTGCCTATTCGAAAAAGCAATAACTGTCTAATTGCCTTCTATGCAATTGATTTTTCAATACCTATCGCTCATTCTTGACCTTACGGAGAGCAAGGGAAGGTATATTATTCTGGCCTTGTGAGGTGCCCTCTTACAATCGATATATGGATAGCCGAATTGCGGAGAATTATTATTACAAGGCATGTACTTACTTCGAACCAGATTTGGCGGGATGTTGTGAATCTTTCGCTATAAGATTATGAAAATCAAACAGATATTTAATGAATCATATTTCTATCGGTAGGGCAAACAGTCTTGTCAATGTGTATATTTTTAAGTATTTTTACACATCAATTTTCAAACATGCGCACCAATATTGAACTAGACGATACATTGGTCAATCAGGCCATAAAACTTAGTAAGCTTAAAACCAAGAGGGAAGTGGTCCAGGAGGCATTGAAAAATTATGTCGCCTTTATGAAAAAAAAGGAGCTATTGAACCTTAAAGGCCGAGTTACCTGGGAAGGCAATTTGAAGGAGATGCGTAGTTTATGAGCGACCCTTTGATATTCGACACTTCGGTTTGGATCGACTTTCTGCAGAACAAAAGCAATCCCCCTTCAGACCTGCTTACGTCATATATTGAGGGAAACGATCAGGTCTTACTGACGCCGACGATTTTGCAGCAGGTACTGCAAGGTATTCGAAATAATTCTCAATATCGGCACATTAAGGAGATATTGTCTTATTTCACCACGCTTCAACTTCCACCTATCCAGGCTGCCGTGGGATCAGCCGAATTATATCGCTCACTCCGTAAAAAAGGTCTGACCGTCCGGAAAAGCAACGACTGCCTGATTGCCTTTTATGCGATCGAATTTTCGACAACCCTTGTGCATTCAGATAGTGATTTTGACCTTATCAGTAAACAAACAAAGCTCAAGACCTGGAAGCCAAGATCCTGATTGTATTCGAATCCTCAACCCCTTGAAAAGAGGCAATCGCGGTTTGATGCCTGATTGATATAATAGGAAAATCCGCCACCATGGCGGGTTTCAAAAATTGGTCGGGAAGACAGGATTCGAACCTGCGACCCCCTGGTCGCAAACCAGGCGGAAGGCTTGTGACCCTGCCAAACGCGACTATCAGAATAGTATTACAGAATCTATTTGTTTCTGACCCAAAATGTGAAAAAGCTACTGTTAAGAAGTAAAGCTACAAAAAGTTCTTTGTTTCAACCAGGCCGGCGGCTTTATCATCGCTTTGATTCCTATCAACAACTTGAGCAGAGGACCAAAAATGAAGTAACTGACCATTACCTTCCAATGTCAGCCTCAGCCTTTCCCCCGGAGATTTGGAAAGCCAAATTTTTAATTGAAGTTCTTTAATATGCTGGGGAGTATCTGTCATCTGTTTAATTCGTCATTTTAAAGTGAACTTGGGTGTATATTTCTCGAACTATTTCTTATTGGTAAATATGTTAAATTTCCCTATCTGCCCTGCTGGAGTGATATTCGTCATTAACTTGCTGTGCCGCCTCTTCGGTAAATAACTCCGTGCAATTAATAATGGAATAAGGATCAAATTCCTCGACAAAAACCCTAGCGTTTTCAGTCACACTATTGCGAGGATTAAAAAATAAGATGACATCTTCCGTATCATCTGATATATCACCGATAAAAGCCAGATCGCTTCTTCGAATTGTCTGGTCTACCAACCTCCCTTCTTGGATACTCTCTTCTTCCAATATTTCCAAATAGCACCTAATCCTTGTTTGATAAATCCGAACAGACTTTATTATATCACGTATCATATTCGGATACTTTCTTTTCAGGAGACCTAATATCTCGACAGCTTCATAAACGTCATAGAGCTCGTTTACCCCTTT
>DASZOW010000416.1:0-4949 GCA_035550615.1 Puia sp. | reverse complement strand
TCGATCCCTCCCCGACCGCCGCCAATGGCGAGAAACACATAATGGTCGTAGGGGATATCTCCGATGAGCCGGGCCCCGGCCTCCACAATCTTCTGGAGATCGTGGATAAAGGCGGCCTTATCGAAATCGCCCAGATCGATTCCGGTGAACGTATGAGGCACGCCTCTAACCGTAAAGGTCCCTGCAGTTTCAAGTGCGCCTGCAAGGATGGGCTCGTCATATAACTCGTCGAAATCGCGGGCATAATAATCATCGCCCTGCTTAACGAGACCCGTTGCGGCAGTCCAACCCGAATTGGAAACCAGGTGAACGACCGCGGGACGACCGATCATTCCGGAAGGATAAAGAAAGACACCGCCGGGCAGGATATAGGCATGGTCGGCGCCTAGATAAGGATTGGCCACAAAACGCCTTTCGGCATTCACTAAATATTTCACCGTTACCGCCGAGCCCTTTCGGGCATAAATACGCCACCTGCTGGAATCGACTCTCACCCAACGACCGCTGCTGACACGAAAACCGCTCAGCTGCCGCGCAAAATCCATCAGTTGATAATAGCCGGGCGTCCAGCGAGGTAAAAACAGATCGAGGGAATCGGCCGGCATCCCGGTGAGCCGCATCTCGACATGGAAACAATGTTTCTGCGGCTCGCGCATGGACACGATGAACCGAACTGGCTGAAGCACACTCTGGGCCTTCACCGACGCGGCAAAACTGAGAAAAAGAAAAACACGGAGCAGTTTTTTCATATTCGTTCAATTTACTAAAATTAACCCTCTGATTAATCACCTGGTTAATCGCAACAATCTTTCTTTGTATTTCTATATGAACAAAATATTCCTGATCTCCGTGCTGTGCTGCCTTCAAGCAGACATCCACGCCCAAACCCCCGCGGCCCAAACCTCCGCGGCCCAAACACCCGCGACGCAACCTGCCACCCCGCAGACGCCCCCGGCCCAACCCGCGAACCCGCCCGCCTTCCCCGGCGCCCACTCCTCCTGGCACGACGGCTTCGATCGCTATGACTATATCATGGATGACAACACCCTCGCCATATCGCCATACCGCCCACCGAAAAACGAAGGCTTTGCCATCGGAGATCCGCCCCCCGGCCATCACCGCTGTGTCATCGTCGTGCCGAAGAAACCCGCCCCCGGCAACCCCTGGTCCTGGCGAGGCTGTTACTGGGACCATCAACCGCAAACCGAGATCGAGCTGCTGAAACGTGGATTCTACATCGCCTACATCTCGGCAAACGCCTCGCTAAAACCGGGAAAAGAATGGGATGCCTGGTATACCTGGCTGACAAAAACCCATGGACTCTCGACCAGACCCGCCTTCATCGGCATGAGCCGCGGCGGCGAATATGAATACAGATGGGCCACCACCCATCCGGATAAAGTCGCATGCATCTACGCCGACAACCCCGCGGTCGACCGGGAATCGCTTACCTTGCTCGGCGGGCTGGCCGCCAACGACGTTCCCCTGCTTCATATCTGCGGCAGCATCGACCCGCTCTATGCCGGAAGCACGGCAGCCGTGGAAAATATCTATCATGCCTTCGGCGGCCGCATCTCGGTGATGATCAAGGAGGGCTTCGGCCATCATCCGCACAGCCTCCACGACGCTACTCCCATCGCCGACTTCATCGAAAATAGCGTCCACGAACATGCCGCCCCAACCCCGTCCTTCATCAAGGCGGTCTACAAGGGCCCCGGCTCAACCCCCCAAACCTGGTATTACAGCACCACCGACACCTACCGCTGGTCTGCCGCGGAAAAAACGTTTCTCACGGAACGCGGCCCCTTCTTCTCGGCTGCCTATCGCCGTTACCAACTGCTCATCCCCGGCGTAGACGCCTTTACCACCGTCATCGTCCCGCAAAAACCTGCCGCAGATTCCCCCTGGGTCTTTCGCGCCGACTACATCACGCCCGACGATGCCGTCGACCAGTCGCTGCTGGCCAAAGGCTGGTATATCGTCACCGGCGCCGTGCCGTATAATTATGACGGACCGGTCCTCACCCAATGGAACGCCATCTATAAGTATTTGGAAAGCTACGGCTTCGCAAAAAAAGCCGTGATGATGGGCCGCGGCGCCGCAGCCGGCGAAGCCATAGCCTGGGCCATCGAAAATCCGGGTAAGGTCTCCTGCATCTACGCAGAGAATCCCATCTTCCAAAGCAAGCTGATGCATCCCGATCCCCTCGACTCGATATCCGTCCTGGCAAAGGCGAACATCCCGCTGCTGTTCACTCGCGGCAACAACGCCCCAAAAGGGATCGTGGATTCTATCACCCTGGAACAGGGATTGCATAACTAGCTTATTTCTTAGTTAACATAGCATAGCGCTATCGCTCGTGCTAAAAGGAAATTTCGGTAAATTACAACAAGAAACGTGTAAGCTATGTCCAGCAATTTCGACGAACATGCAGAAGAAGGAGACCTGTCGCATAGCACGCGGCGCGGCTTCTTCAAACAGTCTACCGCCTTATCGGCCATCGCCCTCACCCCTGCCGCACTGGTCAGGGCCGCGGAAGAACAGTGGGACGCAAAATTCGCCGACGCATTCGAAAAGATCCCCCTCAACCTCGAGGTCAATGGCGTCAGATACAGCCTCAAAGTAGAACCACGCGTGACCCTCCTCGACCTGCTCCGCGAACACCTCGGCCTCACCGGCAGCAAAAAGGGCTGCGACCGCGGACAATGCGGCGCCTGTACCGTGCATGTCAACGGCGTGCGCATCAACAGCTGTCTTTCACTTGCCGTCACTAATGAAGGGAATAAGATCACCACCATCGAAGGCCTGGCCCACGGCGACCACCTTCACCCCATGCAAGAGGCCTTCATCCGGCACGATGGGTTTCAATGCGGTTACTGCACCTCCGGCCAGATCATGTCTGCCGTGGCCCTCGTCAAAGAAGGCCGCACCCAGTCACGGGAACAGATCAGCGAATTCATGAGCGGGAATATCTGCCGCTGCGGCGCCTATTCCAATATCGTAAAAGCCATCGAAGACGTAAAAAACAGTGGGCTATGAATCCTTTTCAGTATGTACGGGCCACAGAGACGGCCGGCGCCATCCGCGCTCTCGGCAAGAACGGCAACGCCCATTTCCTTGCCGGCGGCACCAACCTCATCGATCTGATGAAGATGGGCGTCGTGTCGCCCGAAAAGCTGGTCGACATCAACCACCTTCCGTTAAAGTCGATCCAAAAAACACCGGCCGGCGGCCTGTACATCGGCGCACTTTGCACCAACACCCAGGTAGCCGATCATCCGGAGGTCATAAAAAATTACCCGCTCCTCACCCTGGCGATCAATGCCGGCGCATCCCCGCAATTGCGCAACATGGCCACCGTCGGCGGAAACATGATGCAACGCACCCGCTGCCCTTATTTCTTCGATACGGCCATGCCCTGTAATAAACGGGTGCCGAACAGCGGCTGCGGCGCGCTCGAAGGATATAACCGGATGCATGCCATCTTCGGCGCCAGCGATAAATGCATCGCCGTCAACGCCAGCGATATGAGTGTGGCGCTCACCGCACTCGACGCCGAAGTCCATCTCAAAGGACCACGGGGAGAACACAAACTGCATTTCTCCGAATTTCACCGGCTGCCGGGCGATACTCCCGAAAAAGACAACGTCCTCGAAAAAGACGAGCTGATCACGGCAGTCACACTCCCCCCGGCCATCTTCACTAAAAATGTTCATTACCTGAAGATCCGGGACAGGGCCTCCTTCGCCTTTGCGTTAGTGTCCGTCGCCGCTGCGCTCGATATCCATGATGGCAACATCCGAAATGTAAGCCTCGTCATGGGCGGGGTGGCGCATAAACCATGGCGGCTTACCGCATCGGAAAATTATCTCAAAGGCAAACCGGCCACCGAAGAGCATTTCACCCGGGCTGCGAACCTCGCCATGCAAAACGCCAAAGCTTATACTTACAATCGGTTCAAGCTAAAGCTCGCCCCAAACGCTATTATCCAGGCCTTAAAAACTGCAACCGCATGAACAAGATCGTATTGGGAGAACCGCTGAGCCGCGTGGACGGCAAGCTGAAAGTCACCGGCGGCGCCACCTATTCCGGCGAATACAAGTTGCCCGGCATGACCTATGGCGTGCTGGTGCCGGCGACCATCACCGCCGGAAGGATAACGTCCATCGATACAAAAGCGGCAGAACGCGCACCCGGAGTGCTGACGGTGATCACTCCATTCAATGCGCCTAAGGTCCCCGGTTTTCAGCCGGACGCGCAAAAACCTGTCAGAGGTCTGAAATTATTCAACGACAACATCATATATTTCAACGGTCAGCCCATCGCGCTGGTGATAGCGGAGACCTTCGAACGCGCGACCTACGCCGCCAGGCTGATCAAAGCGACCTACCAGGAGACGCCCTTCGAAACGGATTTCTCGAAAAACTTCGACAAAGGCGTGCTGCCCGGCGGCGGCCGCTACAAGGATTATGTCCGCGGCGAAGCCGATGCATACAAAAAAGCGCCGGTGATCGTAGAACAGGAGTATATGCTGCCCACGGAAATTCACAATCCTATGGAGCTGCATGTGACGATAGCCGCATGGGATGGCGACGACGTGGTAAATGTCTATACAAAATCGCAAGGCGTCATCGGCTCACAGAGGTCTGTCGCCGCAGCATTTGACCTAAAACAGGAGAACGTTCATATCCACTCGCGTTTCGTGGGCGGCGCCTTTGGTTCCAGTCTTCGCACCTGGCCCCACGAGATCGCTGCGGTACAGGCGGCGAAAGTAGTGAAACGCCCCGTGAAGCTGACGCTGACGCGCGAGCAGATGTTTACCTCCGTCGGCTATCGCCCCCTGACGATCCAGAAGATAGGTCTCGGCGCCACACCCGATGGCAGGCTCGTCGGTATCACCCATGAGTCGCACGGCCAGACGGCCGTCTATGAAGAGTTTACCGAGAACT
>DASZOW010000415.1:0-5025 GCA_035550615.1 Puia sp. | reverse complement strand
TATGTACATATTTTCGCAGATCGTCTGTTAAGAAATTATTACCAAATCTCTTGCTGCGGGGTTTCCGGCGGCAATCGGATTATCTTGTCGGTTATTTTTTTAATTTTTCCACAGCGGCCGACGAAGATCGCGGCATAACTTTTATCAAATGAAGGGGCTCAATGCGTTCATCCAGCTGTTCATGCCAAAAGACAAGGTTTTTTACTCGCTTTTCGAGGAAGTGGCGGACAGCGTAGCCCGCATGGGAGAATTGCTGAAAAAGGTAGTAAGCGAACCGGATTTCGATAAGCGGGCATCGTTGACCCTGCAGGTGGAAACCCAGGAACACGTGAACGATGATCTGACGCATCGCATCTTTACGGAGCTTGGCCGCAATTTTATCACCCCTTTCGACCGCGAGGATATCCATTACCTGGCAAGCGCCCTGGATGATATCTGCGATTATATCTATGCCGCGGCTAAAAAGATCAATTTCTATAAGGTCGATCCGAATGATCAGGGCATTCAGAAGATGGCCGATCTGATCGAGCAGGGGTCCCGGCAGATCCGGGGGGCAGTCCGGGAACTGCGAAATATGCGGAACATGCGGACCATTACGGATGCGCTGGTGCGGGTCAACAGCATCGAGAACCAGGCCGATGATATTTTCGATCTGAGCATCGAACGGCTATTCGAGAACGAGCCGGATGCCAAAGAGGTGATCAAGAAACGGGATATCTACCAGGTCATGGAGATCGTCACCGATAAATGCGAAGATGCCACCAATGTAATTGAATCCATCATTATTAAATACGCTTAAGGCCGGATGGCGGCGGCCCATCTTAAGCGCTCAGCGCCCATCATAATTAGCAGTTAACGTTCCCGACCGCTTGGACAAGCAAACTTTTTATAGTTACCTTTGTGGCCGTTCGGATGAAAAAGACACTCCATAGGATATTATTCTATACCCTGCTTTTCGGGGTATACGGCATATTCTTTTCGGTAGAGTGCCTGTATAATTTTGATAGTCAAGGAAATACAAGGAATATCGTTCGCTATGTGCGCCAGGTGACCAGCCACGAAAAAGACGCTGACTTTCCCCAAACCGCGCCACTCCATTCCGCCTCTAATCATTCCATCCGGCTCAATAAACATTTTCATGAGGAAGACATTCCGCCGTGCCCGGTTCTATCTCCGGTCCGGCCCGAATACGTGCTTGCTCCGTTGATCATGGGCTCTTTTTGCCGTACTGATCTGGCGAAGCCGCCATTATTGCATCGATCTTTGCGAGGCCCTCCCACCCTTGTCTGATCTACCGCACTATCCGCTGCCTTTTTCCGCAGCTTATCAAGCTAAATCTCTTTAATTCTTAAATAGTTCTATGGTTAAATTCTGTACCAGAAGGATGTTCTGGATCAGTGGTATTTTGTTACTGCTGCCGGCGCATGCTTTATTCGCACAGGTTCCCGGACAATTCTATACTTTGTCCGCCCTTGTCGACAGCGCCCAGCATCATCTTCCCGTATTAATGCAAAAAAAGGCGCTGGCCGACGCAGCAAGGGCCGGCATTACCGACGCCCGGCACGCCTTTCTGCCGACCTCCTATATCGGAGACGAAGTAACGGCCGGTACCGACAATTCGATCCCCGGTTCTTACATTTCTTTCGGGGTCATTCCGTCTGCCTCCAGTGGGGTGCGGTCGTCGAATATCTACCAGTCCGCCATCGGCAATATCGGTTTTTTTTACAACCAGTATGAGCTGCTCGACTTCGGGCTAAAAAAAGCAACGGTCCGCAATGCGCAGGCATTTGCCAATCTTAGCCAGGCCGATCTGGATCGCGAGACCTATCTTGTAAAATGGCAGGTGGCCAAATTATACCTGGATCTGCTCAAAGGCGAGTCGCAACTGTCGATCGACAAAGAAAACGTCGACCGCTATGATACCATCTATACCGTAATACAGGCGGTGACGAGTAGTGGGATCAAGCCGGGAGCCGATTCGGCGCTGGCTTTGGCCGAATTATCCAAGACACGGGCCAGCTATAACCAGAGCCTGGGCCAGGTGAGGCAGTTGATGCAGCAGCTTAGCTATCTCAGCGGGATACCTGCCGACAATATCCGCATCGATACTTCGCGTAGTGGCGCCTATCAGTCCATGCCGGGAGTACAGCATGACAGCGCTGTGGCAACCGCCAATCCGCTGCTCGACTATTTCAATAAAGAAAAGTCCCTGTATGTACAACGCCAGGACCTGATCAGGAAGAGCTATCTGCCCAGGGTCCTGCTCAATGGTGTAGGCTGGGCAAGGGGCTCGAGCATCGACTATACGGATCAGTATAAGTCCTCAGCGGCCAGCGGGCTGGGTTATCAGCGATTCAATTACCTGGCGGGCCTCACGCTGGAATATGATCTGTTCAATATGGTCCACCGCAGGGATAAGGAGCGCATTGCCCGATACGATGCCATCGCCAGCGATTATGGATTGCAACAACAGCAGGTGTCGCTGCAAAATGTCGGCAATAAGGCCGACGAGGCGATACGCACCGCAACGATGAACCTCGTGGAGGTCCCCATCCAGATCAATTCGGCAAGAGCCGCCTTCAATCAGAAGACCGCCCAGTATAAGGCAGGGATCATCAACCTCGTGGATCTTACCGACGCCACATATGTGTTGTATCGTGCGCAATCTGATTATGTACAGACCGTGAGCGATTGGCTGCTGGCCAACCTGGACAAGTACAGCTCGGAAGGCGGCCTGGATCAATTTATTCAATCTATTAAATAATTACCTAATAATGGTACGAACAGCTTTAAAGCGACCTATTACTATCCTGGTGCTGTTCTTGGGTCTTTTGTTGTTTTCCGTGATCGCTATCCGAACTATACCCATCGACATTTTTCCCAGGTTGAATCTGCCGGTTGTATATGTGATCGAGTCTTATGGAGGCATGTCGCCCAAGCAGATGGAAGGCTTTTTTTCGACCCGTATGATGGATCAGTTCCTCTATGTCGATGGCATAAAAAGCATCGAAAGCAAGAACATCCAGGGGCTAACCCTGATCAAGCTCTCTTTCTACGAAACTACGAATATGGCCGAAGCGTCGGCGCAGTTGGCTTTGCAGGTGAACAGGGCCATGAAATTCTTCCCTCCCGGAGCACTGCCGCCCCAGGTGATCCGCTTCGATGCATCGTCTCTTCCCGTAGGCCAGCTGGTCTTCAGCAGCAAGACCAAGTCCCTGAAGGAGATATATGACCTGGTAGCCACCCGTATACGGCCCATGTTTGCCTCGGTAGCCGGCCTGTCTGCCCCGCCGCCGTTTGGCGCCAATTCCCGAAGCATTGTCGTCAACATTGACCCGGAGAAGTTACGCCGCTACAATATCTCCCCCGACCAGGTCGTAGAGGCCGTCGCCAAAAACAATGCGATGACGCCGGCAGGCAATCTCCGCATTGACAGCCTGATGTATGTGACCACGGTCAACTCGCTGGAGGAACGCGTCCAGGAATTCGGGGATATCCCTATTGTTACCAACGGTGCTTCCACCGTCTTTATCCACGATGTCGCCAATGTAGCCGATGCATCCGATGTCACGGTGGACTACGCACTGATCAATGGTAAACGATCGGTGTACATCCCTGTGGTAAAAACGGCGTCGGCCTCCACCTGGAACGTTGTGCAGGACCTTAAAGGAAGGCTGCCGGAAATGAAAAACCTGATGCCGGACGATGTACACATCAATTATGAGTTTGACCAGTCGGTGTTCGTAATGAACTCGGTAAAGAGCCTAATGTCTGAAGGTATCATCGGCGCTATCCTGACAGGGCTCATGGTCCTTCTCTTCCTCAGGGACTGGCGCAGCAGCCTGGTTGTTATCATTACGATCCCCGTCGCTATCCTGAGCAGCGTCCTCTTCCTCAACCTGTTCGGCCAGACCATCAATATTATGACGCTTAGCGGCCTGGCGCTGGCCATCGGCGTCCTTGTGGACCAGGCGACCGTCACCATCGAGAATATTCACCAACACCTGGAGATGGGAAAGCCTAAAAGACAAGCTATCCTGGACGCCTGCGAGGAGATATCCTTTCCACTTCTGCTGATCCTCCTTTGTATCCTCGCCGTCTTCGCGCCTTCTTTCGTGATGAAGGGCGTACCGAAAGCCATGTTTCTACCGCTTTCCCTGTCCATCGGATTCGCCATGATCTTTTCCTTCCTCGCCGCCCAGACCCTGGTGCCTGTGATTACCAACTGGCTGCTGAAAGAGGATATGTTCCGGTATAAACACGGCGATTTCCATGCCCATGCAGGCATGGCCCTCGATGACCGTGAAACGGAGGAGGTCTCACAGCACGCACGACAGGACACCGAGCATGCCGACGAGAATGACTTTTTCCAGCGCATTAAGCAAGCCCTGATAAGGCGGCTGGAGAAATGGACGCCCCGGCGAAAGGGGATCGTGATCGTCTACCTGCTGCTGGCATTCGCCGGTGCAGGGACCTGTTTCGTGGTCATCGGCAAGGACTTGCTTCCCAAAAGCAACGCCGGTGAATTGCAGCTTCGCATCCGGGAGCCTGACGGGACAAGGCTTGAGAAGACGGAACGCACGGTCAAGGGGATCCTGAATGTTTTGGATTCGACGGTGAATGGCAATGTGGCGATCAGTTCCGCCTATGTGGGGCTGGTGCCCAGCAGCTACGGGACGAGCAATATTTATGTTTTCAACAGCGGCACCAATGAGGCGGTGATGGAAGTGGAGTTGGATAAGCAGTACAAGGTGAATCTCGACAAACTCAAGGACAGGCTGAGGGCCAATATTTACAGGGCCTACCCGGCCGTACGTGTTTCCTTTGAGCCGATTGAGCTAACGGAGAAGATCATGGCCCAGGGAGCGTCCACCCCCATCGAAGTGCGCGTAGCCGGAAAAAATTTCGATAACATAAAGAGCTACTCGGAAAAGCTGGTCGACAACCTGAAAAAAATTCCCTACCTGCGGGACGTACAGATCGCTCAGCCCCTCCATTTCCCGACGATCAGCATGCACATCGACC
>DASZOW010000414.1:0-5766 GCA_035550615.1 Puia sp. | reverse complement strand
CGATCGGCTTTTGACTTATGCAAGAGATCAGGCCCTGACGGCTATGCAACTGGAGGAGCTTAAGGGTGAGGGGGCCCCATCCGAAGGGCAGGCGACGGTAGCCGAACTGCTCAATCGATTTAACATACAGGTAGACAAGGCTTTAGATCAAATTTCCGAGACTCCGGAAACAATTCTCACCGATATCAGATATGTTGGCCGGTCCCGTATTCCGAGTACGGTGGCCGGTTTGCTTTTTCATGCCGCGGAGCATACCATGCGTCATACGGGGCAGTTATTGGTCACGGCCAGGGTTTTGATGGGGGCGGCGGCTTCAGGCAACCCCTATGAACAATAAGGCGTTTACTCTGAAGTTATATAAGTCAGCAACATATTTTGGAAAAACTACTTCATATAATCGAGGGTTGTGCCCGCCAAGACCGGCAAAGTCAGAAGCAGATGTACGACCAATATTATGGCCTGTGTCTAAAGGTATCCTTTAGGTATGTAAACACCTATGAGCAGGCCACGGAAGTGACCCATGATGCATTCCTGAAGATGTTCCGGAATTTCAGTCGCTTCGAAGTGCGGGACAAAGAGAAGGTGGAGATGTTGCTGATCGGCTGGATCAGGAGGGTGGTGATCAATGCGGCGATCGACTACATGCGAAAAGAAATGAACAACACCCATTCCTATCCGATCCCCGAGCATGTTTGGGAGCATAAGGATGATGGGCAGTCCAGCGACAACTCTGTTCTATATAAAGAATTGATCGCGCTGGTCAAGGACCTGCCGCCTGCTTACCGGCTTGTTTTCAATCTGCATGTGATCGAGGGGTATTCGCACCCCGAGATCGCAAAGATGCTGGGGATTACGACCGGGACATCCAAATCAAACCTTTCCAAGGCCCGGGTTCATTTGCAGAAAGCCTTGACCGCAGAAAACAGTGAAAAAATATTATGTCAAATTTAAAGGACACCGACATTGATGATCTCTTCCGGCGGGCGTCCGATAAGTACCCGCTGAGGACAGATACGGCCGATTGGGACCGGATGGCCGCTGCCCTTGACAAAGAGCCACCTACCCCTGGCGATGCCGTAGAGGAAGACGATAAGCGCAGAAGACGGCGTTTTTTCTGGCTGTTCCTTTTATTGCCGCTTGCCGGTGCGGGCTATTATGTCATGCATCATGGGGGCAATTCTATTAAGCCGGTAGTGGCAGGCGGCGCGATGACGCAACCGGCAGCGGCCGGTAATACTGCGAGGCAGCCGGTAAATACTTCCGGTACTTCGGGGCAGCCAGTGAGGACTTCCGGTACTTTGGGGCAGCCAGGAACGGCAGGTAGCACAGCAATGCAGCAGGGTGGAGGCGCCGCGGCACAGACGGGGGCCGCCGGAGGGAATGTACCGGAACAAGGGGGAGGTTCTCCGATGCGGCCGGGGGTTGATATTGTGACCCGGCGGGGAACTGCGAGCGGAAACGGGATGCGACCGGCGGCTGATGCGACTCGTGCGGTTACCGGGAATATGGCGCAAGACGGGAGGAACTTTTCGGGGTTGCGTGATGAAGGGCGGAACGTCGGTATCGGCGGACATTGGCCTGGCGGCCAGAATGCGGTGGAGGACCGTCTATTCTACGATCTGCAACGAGCTCCGATCTCGCGGGATTACCGGCTGGCGGTGAACGTGACGGCGCCTGCGCCCAGGAAAGATACGAGTGTGGCTAAAGCAAAACAGCATACAAAACATTTCTATGCCGGGCTGGTCGGAGCTCCCGATCTCAGCACTGTGAAAATGCAATCCGTCAAAGGCGTCGGATCGACGTTTGGAGTGCTGCTCGGTTATTCGCTGAGCAGCCATTGGTCTATCGAGACCGGGGTATATGTCGACAGAAAGAAATACTATACCGACGGTGAATATTTCAACACGAAGGAGGTGAATCTTCCGCAGAATGCCGATCTGCTTTATGTAAATGGCGTGTGCTATATGTGGGAGATACCACTGAATGTACGGTATAATTTCAATCCCGGCGCCAAAACGGCCTGGTTTGCCACGGCTGGATTCTCCAGCTATCTGATGTCACATGAGAAATATGCGTATGACTGGAAATGGTATGGGGGCGGCACGGCCCGGGACAACACCTGGAATATTCATAAATCCTCACAATACCCCTTTTCAATCATCAACCTGAGTGCGGGATTCGAACAACGTCTTGGAAAGGTCGGCAGTCTGAGGATAGAGCCATATATGCGGCTTCCCCTGGGGGGCTTGGGTACGGGCAAATTACCGATCATGAGCGCAGGCGTCAATATCGGCATCACACGCCAGCTCTGGTAGTAATATTTTAACAGTTAACAGTATGCGAAAAAAACGAACCATTATTTGGCTGGGCATTCTATTACTCGTATTGATCAGCGCCGGTTGGGGCTGGCATCTGTATGACAAGCCGCATCGCAGTGCAGCGGCCGAGACCGCCGATGTCATCATCGAAGCCGATAGTTTGTATCATCAATATCAGTCGGACGAACATGCTGCCGACCAGCGATACATGGGAAAGGTGGTGAAGGTCTCGGGGCGCTTATCCGAGATCCAGCGTAGTGGTAATACCGAGATCTGGATCCTGTCTGCCGAGCCGAGCGCCGGTGGAGGCGGCATCAACTGCCAATTATTCGCCGGGACCACGATCGATCACGAGCCTAAGCCAGGCGATGCCGTCACGGTAAAGGGCCGGTGCACCGGTTTTCTCATGGATGTGAACCTGGCTGATTGTGTACCAGTTAAATAAAGTCTTTATAAACAGCTCTCTATGAACCGAAAGTTTTTATTAGTAGTTCTCGGTATCGGCGGTGTTGTGCTCTATCTCAGCAGCTGCTCCAAAGAAAGTGCGGACCGGCTCGCGGGCACGACTACCTGCGATACGACCAATGTCAGCTATTCCAAACAGATCGTACCCATTCTGGAAGACAATTGTTACACCTGTCACCAGGGCAACAACCCGCCCAGCGGCATCGATCTGAGCGATTTTGCCACCTTACAGGCCCATGTCAGAAATGGCGATCTCAAGAGCGCCGTCACGCATACCGGCAATGTGACACCTATGCCTTATGGGTTGCCTATGCTGCCGTCCTGTGAGGTCAACACGATCGTAGCCTGGGTGGACCAGGGTGCGCTTAACAATTGATCACCATTAAAACTATTGCAACATGAAATCTTGGATCACCATTTTTTTGCCGGGAAAATCCGGGCGGCCTGCCTGGGAAAGAGGGACGGTTATCGTGGGGTTGTTTTTTCTTGGTTTCTCCCAGCCCGCTTTCAGTCAACTTTATAGCACGCGTGCGGGATTTATCGGCTTTTATTCCAAAACAGCATTGGAGGATATCAAGGCGGAAAACAACCAGGTCTATGCCATCATCGACGCCGGAAAACAGGATCTTGCTTTCCAGCTTTTGTTGAAGGGGTTTGTTTTTACTAAGGAGCTCATGCAGGAGCATTTCAATGAGAATTATGTGGAGAGCGATAAATACCCGAAGGCCAGTTTTGCCGGCGCTTATACCGGCACTGTGCAGACCAATAAGGACGGTGTTTATAAGGTCTCGGTCAAAGGCAGCCTGACGTTGCACAATATCACGAAGACGATCGAGACGCCAGCCACCATCGAGGTCAGGAACGGGCATTTGCTCGGTGCGGCTGAGTTCAAGGTGCGGCCGGAAGACTTCAACATCAACATCCCTTCGCTGGTCAGGGACAAGATCGATAAGGATATCACCGTCAAGGTCAATATCGATTGTGCAGCGAGATAGTGGCATATCATTACTAACGAAAGCAGCCGCGGGACAATTTACGAGCGGCTGGATAAAACGATCTAACGTGAAAACAAAAACCCTTCTTTTTATACTTGCTTCGATAGCCGCAGGGCGGATCCATGCCCAGGACAAATCGTTGCTGAATATGCTGAACGACTCCATGTCCGCGCATAAGACCAGGACCTATGTTGCCGGTACCTTCAAGGCCACGCATATCATCAATACGCAGACCATCGAGTCGCCGGCGCAGAATAATCTCAATTTTGTGATCCAGCACCGGTTCGGGCAACTGAACAGCGGGGCGTACAACTTCTTCGGTCTCGACAATGCCACGCTCCGGCTCGGCCTCGACTATGGGATCACGGACAGGCTGGCCGTCGGCATCGGGCGAAGCTCTTATCTTAAGACCTTCGATGGCTATCTGAAATACAAGCTGCTCCGGCAAACGGAGGGAGCCGGTATGCCGTTTTCCGCAAGCGTGCTGGGTTCGGTTACGGACTATACCCAGAACATGCCGGGCGAGACCTATCTGAATATGAAGTACCGGACGGCTTATGCGGCCGAGCTTCTTCTTGCCAGAAAGTTCAGCCGAAAGCTTTCGCTACAGGTGACGCCGACCTGGCTGCATTATAACCTGGTTCCCACCGTTCAGGATAAGAACGATGTTTTTGCCGTAGGGCTGGGGGGCAGGATGAAGATCACCAACAGGATGAGCATCGATGCCGAATACGATGTTGTGCCCAGCGGGCAGGTAGTGTCGACGAGCGTTCATAATTCTTTTTCCCTTGGCTGGGATATCGAGACCGGCGGGCATGTGTTCCAACTGGTGTTCAGCAATTCACAAAGCATGCTGGAGACACAGTATCTGACGCAGACCACGGGTACCTGGGGGAAAGGAGATATCTATTTCGGGTTTAATATTTCCAGAAATTTCAACCTCAGGAAGACGCGTAAATAAAATGCTGTGCAAATCCGCAGGAAACAAAAGATCGACAAATATATCGGCTATCTGCTGATTGCTATCCTGCTGCCGGTGACCCGGTTGCTGGGGATAACGATGTTTCGCGATCATTCCACGGAAAAACCGCCGCGCCGTATCCTTTTTATCAAGCTTATGGGCATTGGGAGCCTGATCGTCGCTTCGGACGCCATTGCCGCCATACGCAGGAAATTTCCCGAGACCCGGCTGGTGTTGCTGACCGACGCCAATATTGCGGCGGCTATCCGGCCTTTTGGCATCTTCGATGAGATCCATATTTCCCATACGGATAACCTTTGGTCGACAGCCACAACGATGATCCGTTTCTTTTTGCGGAGCTGGACCTGGCGGCGTCTTTGGGTGGTAGATCTCGAAGTGTATTCGAAGCTGACGACAGTGTTGGCGTTGTTAACGCTTGCCCGCAACCGGTTTGGATTTTTTCTGCCGCCCGTGCCGTTTCGTAAATACTTGAATACGCATAATATATCTTTTGACCAGTCGGCTTTCCTTGGCTTTAATTACCAGACCATGGCCGGGGCGCTCACGGGAGACTCCCGGCCCACCGTACCTTGGAAAGAGCGCCGATCGAGAGAGAGTAGCAGGCCATATATCGTGCTCAATAATACGTGCAGTGGGCTTGCGGCGGTGAGGCGTTTGCCCGACCCGGTTTTTGCGGCTGTCTGCCAATGGATACTGGAACATACCTTTTATCGTGTCGCCCTGCTTGGTGGCCCGGGGGACAGAGAGCCCATCGAGCATTTTATCACGCACACGCCGATCCTCGCCAGTCAAAAGGAGCGGATGCTGAACGTCGCCGGCATGACGGATAGCTTTGCAGCGTATTATAATTTTCTGCGGGAATCGGGGGTCATGCTCGTTTCCATCGACAGCGGCCCGTTGCATATAGCCCGGAAACTGGGGCTGCCGACGATCTCGGTGTGGGGCCCTACCGATCCCGCCAATTACCTGGATATCCCCGCGTCGGAGAAACAGCGACATCTGTTCT
>DASZOW010000413.1:0-5248 GCA_035550615.1 Puia sp. | reverse complement strand
TAGTTCACGACATGACCCAATTCCTGGACGACGTGCCAGGCCAGCGGGTGGTTGATATCGATCTGAAATTTCATCCACCACAGGCCATCGGTCAGGTATCCTTTACCAAATCCAGGTTTGATGCCTGGTATCTTAGACATATAGGCCTCTAATGCTTCAAAGTATTCCATATGCTATAAAGATACGCTCATCCAGCTTTCATCACCGCATATCGGAGGGTCCAAACCATAAAGAACAGCAACCAGCTACACGTCCTATTGAAGGGTTTGTATCCTCCCAACATTCCACTTATGCTTGCTTTTGGAGAAGACTTATTGCCTAATAAACCAGTACGCCCCTATGGTTTTTGCGGATCGTTATAAGGCGAACCATCATTGGGATGAATCGCATCCTTTAAGCTAACACGGAACGTCACTTGACCACAGAAAGCAGTCGTATCGACAAATTTGATCGTAATCGAATCCTTGGTATTTTGGGCTATTTCGGTCGTGAAGCCCTTTGGCATCCACTTGATTTTTCCAATCAAGGTCTTATTATTTTTTAACGTTCGGCTTACCCAAATCACATCCGGGGCTGTCGCTCCCCCTCCAAGGTAGTCCAATTCAATAATGGAACCGTCTCTCAACGTTTTTGATGCTATCTTTTCATCATCACCCACCATTGACAAACAGCCGGCCAATAGCGCCCCCATTATAAATGGCGCAAACACGAGGATCTTCATACCCTGCCATTTCGATAGATTCAAAGAAAGATTTGCAAATCGGCGCATTATTGCTGATTCCTTTGGTTATCGCTACGACTGCGCTCAAAGTCGATAAAGACCGTGGCGCGCTGATCGGCGGTCAGCCCTTCGGTATCGATGAGTAATCGAGGCTGTGGGGGTTCCATTAGCAGCACCATCACTCGGCCCAAGGGTAGCAATTCCTTTACTTCCCGCCATTTGATCTCGCGTTTGGCATCCGTGGAAGTAGAGGTGACGCCATCCGGGTGAAAAACGTGTTCGATGCTGCCGCGACTCATCGGATAGGTCGGGTACTTTCGAAAAAAATGAATTGATGTTCCGAACGCACACACGATCCCGAGCACCACATCGGAGAGGCTATACTGTAGGACGTTTAGCGACAGCTCGTTCATCGCTGTTACTACTTGCCAGATGCCGTAACCAATCAACCCCAAACCGGCCAAAAACAGGCCGTAGAGCAGCGGTTTTAATTTAAATGCCAGGCGCGTGGCTAGCCAGGTGTACCGGAAGCGGGAGAGGTAGTTGGTGATCACAAAAGGTTCGTGCATGGGGAATGATTCCATTATCAGTTAAACTTACGCGTTTTACCTCTACCTTCAAAATTGGTCAGATCTGACTATCCACGGAGAAAAGTCACTCTTAACGCTCCAAAAAACAACATCGGAATAAAAGGCACTGAAGCAATCTTCTTCAATCCGCCTGGTCAAATCGTCATCCGATGGGTCGGTGCCCAAAAAGCTGAGAACGGGTTCGCAATCCTCTGCAAAATCTTTGCTATCCTTACCATAGAAGTCCGCATAATACCGTTCCAGTAGCGGAACCAGATGCTTCCGCCTTGCCTCTCGTTTCAAACTCCATCTGAAGAAGTTCTCTTCGTCTTCGCAACCAAAGCAATCCAGACTACCCACGACGGTTTTTGCTACATTAAACTTAAATTCTTCCAGGGAAACCCCTTTCAATTTTGACGTGGGCGCGCCAAAACTGAACTTATTAATAATAGCGGTTTGAATAAACGTTCCCATATTTGCGATGTTAAAATTTAAATATTTAAAATCTTTTGTGTTGGGAAACCAGGACACGCTTGATGGGAGGAATACAGCGAAGAAGAGATCACAAACTTAACCGATTTTCATTCACTCATAAAATTTAAATTAGCTTCGCAGTTCAATAAAATAACCATAATGGATTTCGCCCATATAAGATCGGTCTGCCAGGCATCCACGGCCATTACCAAGAGCGCCATCGACGATCTCCTGGTCCCCTATGCCGCTCAAAAAGAGCAATTCCCCCGTGAGATAGCCCTTCGTTTTGGACGATTCGGGAACGCCATCCGGCAATTGCAACCGGGCTGGGTCAACCTGTTCAAAGCACAATATATCGGGCACCGTATCTTCCGGAAAGGCGGCCTGATAAAAAAATACCTTAACCATACCGCGGTCAAGGATCTAACTCCCAAGGAACTAAACTATCTCAACGATCAGGCTTCGGTACCCTGGCGTTTCTCATTTAGCATAATTACAGCCGCTCCTGATACGGATTTTTACCAAATGGAAGATGTCTTTTCCGGGGAATCCTTCCTCCTGTATTCCCCCTCCGTGACAAAAACGCTGGCTGAAAGGAGCGTAACACTCTGGTTCAACCTCATCGGCTTTAACGGTCACTGCTGGCAATCCTTCGGACCTGTCACGGGCTTTCGGAGTTTTGCCCCCGACGATATCTTCTTCTTTGCGACCGAACTCAATCCGAAAATTGAGACAGAAGAGGAATTGATGGAGGATGTCGAAGCAAATCCTGTTCCTTATATGCTCCTGGTTACCGGCTCGAACTACCCGGCCACTTTTCACGGTGAAGATGAGATGATTCAGGCTGTTGGCGAATTCCCTTTATTTAACTTTGACAGCACCAGGTTCAGGAAAGACTTCACAGTCGAATTTGTCCAAAATGTCTACCGCATGAAGCCGGGTGCCTGGGCGGAACCGCCGCATTTTGCAGCGGCTTATTATTCGGAAAAGGAAAATACCTTATTGCTCACTGCTTTGACGGACTCGGGTTACGAGGCATTAGCCCGGACATTGATCAGGCATGGATTAAACATATCAACCGACCCGGACATCAGACTGCATCTACCGATGATCATTTGTATCCAGAACATCCTCGGAAAAGAATTGCACCTAAATCCATATGAGGAGCTATTCAATACAAGGCCGACTCCCGGGAAACAAGCTGAGGTAGACAGGTTGAATCATCTACTGTCACTGGCCCTCCCCTATATCAACGCCGGACAGGACCCGGATATCGCCGCTCTCGCAAAAGAAGCCGGGGTCGAAGAGGAAACGGCTCGGGACCTATTGGCGCAAATGACTGGCCGCATTAGTATGCTCAGGGAAAAGGGCGATAAAGGCAGGAAGGAAAGGTGATACGGCATCATGCAGCCTGCCAGGAAATGTTAAAGAAGTATCTTTGTACCGTTCCGTTCGAATAAGTACGTTTTTGAAAAGAGATCGCGAATTTCAAATCTCCCGCGACGAAAAACGCGACCAAAAAAATAATTCTTTGAAAATCAATAGTGTCTGAACCTTCCCGGAGTCCCGTCCGGTCCGCAAAAATTTACTTTTTCTCCAAACCCGCTCATTGCCAGCGGGTTTTTTGATTCGAAAATGTCCCTTCCTTTCTGATCAAATCGACTATATCTTTAAGGATCATCGATTAATAGGTTCTAATACCTTAAAGATGATCGTCTCTATCCTGCCAGCTAACTCAAAAAACAATTAGTATGCTTCATATGGCTAAATTCACCCGGCCACATCAAAAACACCTTGTATGAGTCCATCAAAAAAAATTAGACTTATCGCGCACTTTTATAGAAGCTGGTGCTTGTTCAGTCTTTTGATTACACTGGTTTGCTCTGGGCTGTTGTGGGAATATGGTTTGCCAATTTTTTCAACACTGCTCTGGTTTAAGCTGGCCACCTTGTTTATCGCCTACCTATTCATAAAATCCTATAAATCGAGAGAATTCTATTACTATCAAAATTTAGGATTATCGAAAATGATTTTATGGGTTGTCACCCTTAGCTTTGACCTCGTCGTTTACCTGGCTTTAATGTTTGAAGTCAATAATTTTAGATGAATCACATCCTTGAATTCGACAGCATTCGATTGTCCTTTGGCGAGAGGGTAATTCTGTCGGACGTTTATATGAAATGCGAGACGGGAAAAATTACAGGGCTGCTGGGCAGGAACGGCCAGGGCAAATCCTGCCTGTTTAATATCATCTACGGCGAGCTGGCGGCAGAGGAAAGATCGATTCGCTTCGATAAATTATCTTTCGGACAGGCATATAAAAGACCGGACCTGCTTCTTTTTTTACCTCAATTCAGCTTTATCCCCAAAGCCTTTGCCATCGGCCGAGTCTTTGATGATTTTGATCTCGACTACCAAGAACTCGAAAAACGATTCCCGGAATTCCGGTCGAAACATCGGCAGCAGTTCAAAAACTTATCGGGAGGAGAGTCCCGTTTTATTCAAACGTATATCGTTCTAAAGGCAAAAAGCCAGTTTGCCATTTTAGATGAACCATTCACCCACCTGATGCCTCTGCAGATCGAGAAGATGGCCGAGCTGATCAAAGAAGAAAAGCAATACAAGGGATTGCTGATAACAGACCATATTTATCGCATAATTGTTGATCTTGCAGATGATCTTTACCTCTTGACCGGCGGCAAAACCCATCGCATCACTGCCCTGACCGATATAGAAGATCTGGGTTATGCAATAGCCATCCCCTGACCTCAAACGATGAATTTCACTTTTCGCTTCTATCGATTATTCAAAATCATAATTAATTGATTTTAAGATGATAAATTGGCAAGCCTTCGTAAGGACCTGCAGCAGGATATGCTTTATAAGAAGCAGCAAAAATCGGAGCACTGGGGGGTAATTCCGCTACGGAACGAGGCAAAGGAGATTTTTACGGAACAATTCAAGGCGGACCTGCCGGCGATCTGTAATTCGGATTTCAATAAGCAGATAAAAGTCCTGGCGAAAATGGCTGGGATTTGCCAGCTCGTAAGATTTTCCTATCGGAAGGGTAACAAGATGATCGAGGAAACGCGCCCGAAATGGGGCTGGATCACCTCGCATACGGCGCGGCGGCTATAACCGCGATGGCTTGATCACTGTCGATATGAATACGCCCGAACTAAAAAACAATTTCGACACGTTGAGCGCCGACCCTACCAACAGCGGCTGGGTCCAAAGCGTGGCGGCAAGGCACCAAGGAGATAGGCGGTCCGCAGCCTCCGTACGGAATAAGTTTAGCACCGGTCGTGCAAAAAGGATAGCAGTCCCGCAAAATTTTGACCTTTCTAAATATTTATTTATATTCGATCTCAAATTGCCAAACGATTGCGTCAGCCCCTCTCCGATACTGAAAGTAATCTTCTGCGTCAGTTAGCGGAAGGCAATGAGTCTGCTTTCACAGAGTTGTTTCACGCTTACAGAGACA
>DASZOW010000412.1:0-14308 GCA_035550615.1 Puia sp. | reverse complement strand
TTTATAGGCGAAATCATGGGTATGTATTTTTACAATGATACCTGAAACCCGCCCTGCTTCTGAGTTCCAGCTTACATGATCCCCTACTTTGAATTTCGTTGCCATGGCTAGACACCTTTTTCAAATAAAAATAATAAATTTTCTATCAGCGAGCTCCCATTATTACAATTACGATTTCCTGTATGACACCGCTCGACACGCATCCGCCACGGTAAACGGCCGGGTTCAGGAAGCGCGGCGGTATTGGATAACAAGTTTGTAGCCGAGCCCATAGACGGTCTGGATGATCTCGGGGCAGCCTTTTTCCTTTAATTTTTTTTTCAGATTTTTGATGTGGGAGTAGACGAACTCCGGGCCGGGAGCCTGGTCGGATGGGCCGTCGTATAGATGTTCGGCGATCGCCTGCCGGCTGACGACGCGGTTCTTATTGGTCACGAGGAAAAGCAGCAGATCGTATTCGATCCTGGTGAGAGGGATGGGCTGGCCTTCCATAGTCGCCGTGCGGGCCGCCAGGTCGATACGCAGGCCGTTCAGATCCAGGGTGGTGTTGCCATCGGAGTATTTTCGGCGCAGCAGCGCCTTGACGCGGGCGCTTAGCTCGGGTAGGTGGAAAGGCTTGGTGAGGTAGTCGTCAGCACCGTAGTCCAGGCCGGTTATCTTGTCGTCCAGGGAATTGCGGGCAGAGATGATGATAACGCCGTCCTTCTTTTTGTCTTCCCGGAGATACTTCAGCAGTTGGAGACCGCTGCCCCCGGGTAGGTTGATGTCGAGGATGATACAGTCGTAGGGGGCGTCTTCCATCCGCTGCAGGGCGTCGGCGTAATTGGTGACCCCTTCGCAGAGGAATTGCTCCTGCCGGAAGAATCGGGTGATGCTGTTGAGCAGACTGGGTTCATCTTCGATGACGAGTAGCTTCATGGAGCGCTTTGTGGGTGAAGGTAGTCAGGAATTTGGAAAGAATTTCAATGGGAGCCATCCGGCACAGGCGAATTCTAATTAACTCGATATGCGCATTATGAATATAATAGTATTGCTGTTATTGTTGTCTTGTAAGGGCCGACCCAATACGACGCATTTGGAGAAGGATGTGTTGAGTCTTCAGGCGAAGATTACCCTACCGGGGGTGAAGGGTCGGATTGACCATCTGGCATACGATTCGATGAGGCGGCGGGTGTTTGTCGCGGCGCTGGGAAATAATACGGTAGAGGTGGTGGATCTGGCAGCGCGTGAAAGGGTGCATTCGATTACCGGCTTGCATGAGCCGCAGGGGGTGGCCTATCTTCCTGCCCTGGGGCGGCTGGTCGTAGCGAACGGCGATAATGGGGTGTGCGTGTTTTATACCGGCGATACCTACACAGAGCTTGGAAGCGTGGCGCTTGGCGACGATGCGGACAATGTACGGTCCTACGGAGCGAAGGTTTACGTCGGCTATGGGAGCGGCGGTATTGCCGTCATCGACCCTGTGGCGATGCAGAAGGTCGGGAATTTGTCGCTGAAGGCGCACCCCGAGTCGTTCCAGCTGGGGGATTCCGGGCGGGTGTATATCAACGTTCCGGATGCGGGAGCAGTCGTGTCGGCCGATCTGGCTGCCGGTCAGGTGGATGCTACCTGGGAGAACCGCGGAGCATCGGCTAATTTCCCGATGGCATTGGATTCCAGGGGCGGACGGCTGTTCGTAGGGTACCGGCATGCGGCGCAGTTGCGGGTGCTCGACGCCCGAACGGGCATGGTGCTGGCCTCGATGCCTTGTGTGGGGGATGCTGATGATATATTTTATGACGCGGTCACGGGCCTGGTGTTTGTGTCAGGCGGCGAGGGATACGTCGATGTATTCAGGGGAAACAAGTTGATCAATCGTCTCGCCACACGTAAGGGCACCCGCACTTGTCTTTGGCTGTCAGGGGAAAGGAAATTAATTGTCGCCGTGCCAGCCAGGGGTAGTGAGGAGGCGGAGCTGTGGGTGTATGGGATACACGATTCATCATCCCCGAATCCCCGTCCCTAACATCAGCAGGTGGCTCACCTTATACCCGTGCACGCGCTCGAATCCCAGCTGTTCGTAAAACACGGCGGCCGCGGGGTTGGCAGTAAAAAGCCGGAGTACCCGAAAATGAAGCCGTGCCTGATCGATGATGGTGTTCATCAGCATGGACGCGCAGCCTTTCCGGCGATAAGCCTGCCGGATATAGAGGTGCCGGACCCGCCCGGCATGCGCATCTTCGACATAGGGATCACGGTTAAGCCCACCTATTCCGATTAATTCTATCCCTGAAACCAGCCCCCACAAACCCTCCGCTGTTTCGGAGAACCGATTGGCGCCACTATCCCAGTCCTCGATGGTACGTTGAACAAACAAATATCCTTCCCGCTTTGACTCATCAACCAGGCTTCCGATCGACAAATAGTTTGAAGCAGTAAACCGGATCACGGAAAACTCATTGGGCGATGACATATTTAAACTTAACCTTTTGACGGAAACATCGAACGGTGCAGGTCCCCGTTAGATGACGTTGGACTCGAGCAACTCCTCATAATGGCTGGTATCTTGTTGGTTGAAATTTATAAGTCGTTTAATAAGTTGTCCAATTGACTGAAGCGGTCCTCCCATTGTTTGCGGAAGACCTCGAGCCAGTGATCCACCTCTTTCATTTTTATTGGATTGAAATGATAATAGATCTCCCGGCCGGTAGGTCGCTGGGTGATGGCTTCGCATTCGGCGAGGATCTGGATATGCTTCGATACCGCCTGGCGGGAGGTGTCGAAGTGTTCGGCGATCGCATTGGGAGTCATTGCCTGTGAGGCCAGCAGAATGAGGATGGCCCTGCGGGTAGGATCCGCAATGGCGTGGAAGATGTCACGATGTAGTTTATGAGCAACCATTTGATTGCAAATGTATGTGCAAATAACCGGTTGCGCAAATTTATTTTCTAAACCCCCGTTTACCCGTTCAGGCCGAAGCCGGGCCGGCTCCTGAAAATGCAGGCAAAAACCGGACTTTATGCCGGTTCGATATGGTGCGCCCTCATGATGCCGACAAACGCTTCTTTATCCGGCCGTCCCTGGAGCGATGCATCGTGGACATGCCTGAAAAACGCTTCCAGTCCGGAGGGCACGGTCACCATGACCAGTTTGCCCACTGTCTCCCCTACGTTTCGAAAACTATGAGGTATGCCTTTGGGGCCGAAGGCAAAACTGCCGGCTGGCAGTTCCTTTCGCTCTCCGTTCAAGGTAAAAGCAAAATTTCCTTCCATCACGTGCCAATACTCATCCCAATCCTGGTCGATATGTAAACCTGTTCCCACTTCAGGCGGGACTATGAGCTCAAAAACACTATACGTACCGTCCGTTTGATCGGCACTGAGTTTGACGGTAATGGTATGGCCGATTACGGAAAGAACTTCCTCCTGTTGTTTGG
This sequence comes from Puia sp., assembly GCA_035550615.1. Classification (GTDB taxonomy): domain Bacteria; phylum Bacteroidota; class Bacteroidia; order Chitinophagales; family Chitinophagaceae; genus Puia. Next base: position 10,893 of record DASZOW010000412.1, on the reverse strand, counting down.
CTGGCGTCTTTGCAGATTTCGATAATTCTGTTTGCATCGCGATAAAATTTATAAAGTAATAAATGATGCAAATTATTCCGCTGCGCCAGCGAAAGCCATCCCTGAAAACAGTGATTTTTAAGGTCCCTCCAGCCGGTAAAACCGTTAATAAATAGCAAAAAACCGTAAATTGCTACATGGCACAAAGAGAGGTGCAGCGGTTCCTTCAATCGTTTTCCGAACTCACCGGCGAGCAGCGCTCTTTGATCGGTCGCATCGTACCGACGGATCGAAATACCGTAGTGATCTTTTCTTCATGCGGCGAGACGGTGTGTACCTTTTTTACCAGCAAAAATTTTGCGTCCGTCCTCGGATACCCTTCCAAAAGATTTATCGAGGAAGGGGTACAATTTGTCATCTCCCGGGCCCATCCAACGGATCTGCCGTCGGTACTTCAGTTCATGGAGGTATCGCACCGCCCTGCAGCCACTTGGTTCGAGGACCAGGAAGCAGGCACTTTTCAATGTATTTACCGGTTCAAACACGCCGATGGCAGATGGAGGTGGGTGACGCAGCAGTTGCTGGTGCTTTCCCTTACCCGCGCAGGATTGCTGGACAAAGTTTTGATCACCTTCTATGACTGTACCACGAAGCAAAAGAAATTAGTCGAACAACATATTGCCAACCTCGCGGTTAAAAGAACGAACAGTAAGCTTCTGGAGGCCGTCGTTGCTACGCAACAAAAGCTGGAAATCGAGGATGCCGGCATGATTGCTCCCGTCCACCCGTTGACCGCCAGGGAAAAACAAGTCCTGCAGCTGGTGGCCAAAGGCCTTTCCTCCAAGCAGATCGCAGATGAACTCTCGATCAGCAAACACACCGTGGAATCACATCGTAAAAACCTGCTGCAAAAATTCAAAGCAACGAACGTGGCCGACCTCATCCAAAAAGCTCATTCCCTGTAAGGCCCGGTGTAACAAAAACGTATTCCTGGCCGTTAGAGGAATGATTTTTGCAACCTTGTTGTATTCAAAGAGATCAGACTATGGCAGAGAATAAACTACTGAGAATGGACAATGTCGGCATCGTAGTAGAATCCCTCGATGACGCCATCTCATTTTTTGCCGAGCTTGGCCTGAACCTCGAAGGGCGGGGCATGGTGGAAGGTGAGTGGGCCGGGCGTGTTACCGGGCTGGGCAACCAGCGCGTCGAGATCGCCATGATGGTCACCCCCGATGGCCATAGCCGCCTCGAGATCTCGCGATTTCTCACCCCGTCTACAGTCGCCGACCACCGGAACGCTCCTGTAAACGCTTTAGGCTACCTGCGCGTCATGTTCGCGGTGGAGGATATCGACGAGGTGCTCACCAGGCTCCGCAATCGCGGCGCGAAGTTGGTTGGCGACGTCGTAAAGTACGAGAACTCCTATCGTCTGTGCTATATCCGCGGACCCGAGGGAATCCTCATTGGACTGGCAGAGCAACTTGGTAATAAATAAATTATCGAAGCTATGTCGGTTTCTTTTCAGAATCTCTTCCGAAACTCCATAGGGGTCATGCCTGTTTTTTCCTTAAAAAGACTTGAGAGGTATTGACTTGACTCGAACTGAAGCTCAAATGCAATCTCCTTTACTGATTTAGATGTATTGATCAGCTCTTCCTTTGCCCTTTCCAGTTTCAGTTGGATCTGGTATTGCACCGGAGCCATACACGTATATTCCTTGAAAAGTTTGCGGAAACGGGAGTAGCTGATCTTTAGCTCTCCTGCAATATTTTGCGGACTGATCCCGTTCTCCAGGTTCGCCCTCATCATCATTCTGGCCCGGTTCACTATATTTTCCTCATCGCCGACTGTAAATAGCTGCTGTTTTGCCGAAAAATGCAATTGGCCGAGCATATACATGACTGCTCCGCAAATTAAAGGCTGATATCCCGGCCTTTCGTTTTTTATAGCCTCGATCACCTGTATAAACAGGTTTACCATAGTTTCGTGATAACCGATTTGACAAATAGGGCTCGTTGGGCTAAATATATGCCTTTTGACCAACCTATCGATGTTGGCGCCCTTAAAACCTACCCAGTATTCCGTCCAGCCTGTGTCAGGATCCGGGCGATAAAAATGCCTGTCATTGGGGAAGACAATAATTGCCGAGCCCCCTTCGAGAAGTAATTTTCCCGCCTTCTGCGAATGATACATCCCTTTGCCACCGGTTATATAAACCAGCGAATATTCCTGCAGCACCCTGCCGTGTTCGCTATCGAAACGATGATGCGCGGGATGATCCTTATCAGGATATTCATTGCCTGGTTTATAGTGATGGCAGCCCGCATGCAATATCTGTAAGCCCCAATCCTGATCTTCCGTGGATATAGGTAAATATTTGTAAAAATCACGCATTGGATAATTGCCAAGATATCGAATATCAGTCATATTCATATTTTTTTAAGTTTGGCAAAAAGCAAACGGGATTTATCAAATAGCGTTACTACCGAAATGCATGTCCCGGGTATCTTCGTTACATCAAATTATAAGGTCATGAAAACAGCGTTAACCGGGCAACAGATTGCCCAATACCGGGAGGATGGTTTTTTACTGATAGAAGAATTCTTGGATAACCAGGAACTGGAAACCTGGCGAGAAGCCGTAACCGAAGCAGTCGAAGAACGTGGTGGCAGAAAATTGCCGGGTAAAGAAACAAAAACCGGTGAGGACGATGGCATTAACAAGGACGCTGATTATTTTGGAAAGGTGTTCGACCAGCTGCTGAATCTTTGGCAAACCAATCAAAAGATCCGGGAATTGATGTTGAACGAAGCTATCGGCAAAATGGCTGCTGAACTGGCCGGATGTGACGGCATACGCATCTGGCATGACCAGGCTTTGATAAAACGCCCATGGGCAAATCCCACATCATGGCATTTGGATACCCCGTTCTGGTCGTTTTCCGATCGCCGGGCGCTGTCCATCTGGGTCGCGCTGGATGATGCCACCCCCGAGAATGGTTGTTTATACTTTATCCCCGGCTCGTATCACAAAACCGGTTTTGAGAATCCCGGAATCGGTAAAAATATGGATTCCGTATTCCAGTTTTACCCGCAATTCATAAAGGCCGAATCGGTGGGAGTACCGATGAAAGCCGGCAGCTGCTCCTTTCATAATGGCCTGACCATACATGGCGCCGGCGCCAATATGACCAGCGGCTTTCGGCGGGCCATGACCTGTGCCTATATGCCCGATGGCGCCACCTTCAATGGCATCAAAAATATTTTATCGGACGAACAGCTCGCCAAACTTAAGATCGGCGACCCGCTGAACGATGATGCACAAACCCCATTGATCTATTCAAAAAACAATGCGTCCTAAATGCGGCTCTTAATCCTGGCTACACAATGGGGACTCGAGCATTTACATTTCGAAGAGTTTATCGTCCGGATCAAGGCCGCTGGTTTTAATGGCATCGATACCTGGGCGCCCCAAAATGCAGCTGAACGAAAAGAATTTATCAGACTTTTAGGTGCATACGAACTGCCATTGGTGTGCCATCAGCATCGGGCCAGTGGCAGCACGATCCGGGAGTTTTGCCGGTCATTTGAGTATGATTTGAACTTGTGTATGGAATGCGGCCCCCTATTGATCAATTCCCACTCGGGCCGCGACTATTTCAGTATAGATGACCAGCTTCGCGTGATCGACACCGCTGCCGAATTCTCCGCCAGGAATAACATTCGCATCGTTCATGAAACGCATCGCGGACGAATAGGCTATAGCCCTTACAATGCCAGGTCGCTGTTTAATCTTCGGCCGGAAATGCGGATTACTGCCGACCTTTCACATTGGGTTTGCGTGACCGAAAGCTACCTGGAAAATATCCCGGACATCGTCGAACAAACCATCCTCCGCGCCGGGCATGTGCATGCACGGGTGGGTCATCCGCAAGGCCCGCAGGTGCCCGATCCGCGTGTTCCCCGATGGCAGCGTGCCACAACCATTTTCATGGATTGGTGGTCGCATATACTGGAGCAGAAAAGAATAGCAGGCGAAACACTATTTACTATTACGCCAGAATTCGGCCCGCCACCGTACATGCAGACAGAGGAGTCAACCGGAAAGCCGGTAGCCGACCAATTCGAACTGAACTGCTTTATCAAAGACCGGGTCCGCGATCTATTCCCATTCGGCTAGTCAATTAAACGAGCGCCTGAATTCCAGGGGAGTCAGTTTGGTTTTGTTCTTGAACAATTTGCTAAAGGACTGTGCATGTTCAAATCCGAGCGAATAAGCGATCTCGTTGACGGAAAGGCCGGTACCCGAAAGTTGTTCTTTTGCGTATTCGATGAGCTTTGCATGGATAAACTGAGTAGCATTTTGCCCGATGAGGGAGCGAAGCATGTCGCTGAGATAGCTTGGCGACATGTTTAAAGATTCCGCCAGGTAGGTGACTGTGGGAAGCCCTTTCTGCAATGGAAGCTCTTCCTTGAAGTATTGTTCAAATAGATCTTCCAGTTTTTCCAGCAATTGCGCATTGACTGCTTTTCGCGTGATAAACTGTCGTTTGTAAAAACGGTTACTGTAGGTCAGAAGCAACTCGATCTGAGATATAATCACATCCTGGCTGAAATCATCGATCCGTCCTTCCAGCTCCAATTGAATGTTCTTAAATATAGAGACAACGATGTTTCGTTCGACGTCCGAGAGGTGTAAAGTTTCATTGGCTGAGTAGGAAAAGAATCCATATTGCCTTATTTTTTTAGCCAGCGGGTAATTCCACAGAAAATCGGGATGTACGAGTAGTGTATATCCAGAAAGAACCGTATCATAAGTTCGGCCGCCGATCAGTTGATTTGGAGCAGCAAATAGAAGACCTCCTTCATCGAAATCATAATAACCCTGCCCGTACTGCATCCTGCCCTTCGTTTTCGTGGTATAAGCAATTTTATACAAGCTAGTCAGACGTGAGCTGTCGGATCCCTTGATCGTGATCTTATTGTCGATCCCATCGATCAGGCTGATAAGTGGATGCACTGGCTTGGGGAGCCCCATCGCCTGGAGTACTTCAGACAAAGAATTGTATCGATGAGGTGTCCCTTCTCCGCTTTTCATACCATCGAATTTACGAATTTTACCATGGAATAGCTTGGTTGGGCCAGCGCGTGAAGGTCCCCGTAGGACCGTCGGGGCCAAGCAATGCTACGCGTACAACCTCCCTTGAGCCGTCTTCCAGAGACTCTGTCCCTTCATAACCATTGAGATTGGTCTTCGTAAAACCAGGAGAAACCAGGTTGATTTTAATATTACTTTCTTCCAGCTCGATCATCATTGCCAGTGTAACGGCATTTTGCGCGGTCTTCGATCCAGGATATACAACACCATAGCCCTTATGGTAAATGGAGGACGGATCGGACATACTGGTCATAGAGCCGACACCGCTGGAGACATTGACGATTCGGGCATCCGATGATTCCCGCAATAGTGGCAGCATTGCCTGGTAGACCGCAAGGGTGCCAAATACATTGGTTTCCCAGACCGCACGCATTTCGTCCAACGATGCTTTACTGGCCCGACCTTCTTCTATGGCCTCTTGCAAACTCAATCCCAATTGCGTTTTCCGAATATTTGAGATGGCCGCGTTATTGATCAGGAGGTCGAGTCGTCCAAATTCTTGGCGGATATAAGCGGCAGCCGTGGCAATGGAAACGCGGTCGGTCACATCGAGTTGGAGTGGGATAGCGCCTGGTCCAATCTTTTCCGCGGCTGTGCGGCCATTGGCTAAATTTCTTGAACCAACCAATACAGTTACGCCGTCTGCTACCAGTTCCTTTGCTACCTGAAAGCCGACGCCCTGGTTGGCTCCCGTAATAAGCGCGATACGTTTGTGCTTTAAGTCATTCATCGTAGTTGAATTTATTGACACAAAAGTCTGAAACAGACAGTTGTTCGTGGTGGCCGAAACGAAGATTGTTGTAACCGGTTTGAGGATCGTGTTGGGATATGAGCCCATCGCGGCCGGTTATCCTGCCGGGTACCTAGAAGCTGCCCATGCCAGGACGTTAATTATCCTTATTGCTATCCTTTGAAGACGGCTGGAATATCTTCGGATTAGGATGGCTGGCGAACGAATATGAAGAAGGCGCAGACCAGATACCGACCGACCCGAACGATCCTTCGGATCACTCGATATTCTCCTTTTTCAATGATATCAGTAATTTGCAGGAAGGCAAGTATGTGTGCGACGATAACAGCGGGACCTGGGGATTACAATAATAAAAACAAAAGGCGATATTCGCTTCGTGGATAGAAAAATTGCGATATTTAACCTTATCTATTATGCGATCGCAATCGGTCTGATCCTTGCAGGCGGGCAGGACCAGAGCAACTCCTTGGGTTACGGATATTTTATCGATATTCTGGATAGGCGCGCTGGTCCTGCTTATTGCCTTGCTGGTTAGAAAGACCATTCAACCCAGAACATGGTTGGATAAGCTGGGGGATCGTAACGGCAACTCCGGTTTTGCCATTGGTATTCTTTGCCATCCTGTAATCCGGCGGGGCTGACGAATCATCCTATTTTTACACCAAGGACAACCATTGGTACAAAGAAGTAACGACGAAGAAGGTACGTTCCGGTAAAAAAAGAGTCGAATATTACAGGAATGCCACACCGCTCGATAGTGCCGGGTTCGTACCGGATAGTGGATAAGGGACAGTGTCGTCGTGTATCGTGATGGAAAGAAAGTCGACGGTTTTCATTGAGAACTGCCGGCTCACGCTCATCCGCTACGCAATGCTTTCACCGGCTTTTCGAGCGCCGCGCGGAGGGCCTGGAAGCTGATCGCGGCTGCCGTCACCAGGATGTTACATGGCAGCGCTGGCGAATATCGGGGGAAGGCGGTATTCGGGATCGCCAGCTTTACCACCGGGCCCACTCAAAGCATCGATCTGAAACCATCGATCATGACCAAAGAACAGATTGCTGCAATCGTTGCGCCCGCCGAATTCAAGTCTCTTTCCATTCGGGTAGCGGATGCGCCGCGTGCTAAGGAGATACGGTCGACGGATAGGGCAATGAAAGCGGTTGAGTGGTTAAAGCCGAGAAATTGCGATTGTTATTGCAGAGCGCCAAAAGGGGATACAATCCCTCTTGTTTATTATTTCTTATCGGTAAATGGATATAACAGTTGCAGGAGTTTCAAAGGCGCAGGTACGCACAGTCAGGCCACGGCCCATCAAAAATGTATTCATTCATACTACCCTGCCAGGGAAAGCAACAGGTGCGGGACGGGTAGATTGGAGATGAGGGCTTACTTTGGCACCCATTTGGTAGGATGTATTCAAGGGCTGCGGACATCTGATTGCCTGACCTAAAATTGAATGAAATGAACCAACGTATAAATCTCCTCACACTTGGAGTCAATGATTTGACGAAATCCATGCAATTCTATCGGGTTGGAATGGGTTGGAAAACAAAAGGCATTGTAGGTACCGAATACGAAAACGGAGCGGTTGTAATGTTTGAGCTGGACAAGGGAAGAATGTTGTGTCTATACGAAAGAAAGAATCTGGCGTGGGACAGCCAGGTTGCATTACAGGCAGAGAGTTCGACGGAATTCTCCATCGGATATTTTGTCAATAGTGAGAAAGAGGTTGACGCTATAATGGAGCAGGCGAAAAGGGCTGGTGCAAATATTACTAAGCCTCCGCAGCAGGCGTTTTGGGGCGGTTATCACGGCTATTTTCAGGATGTGGACGGACACCTTTGGGAAATTGGTTACAATCCATCGTGGAAGGTTGACGATTAAATCGGGAGGTTGCAATAGCAAAAGGCCATCCCATGTAGAGATGGCCCTCAATTTTTCGTACCTCGAAACCAGTGTACCGCGTCTGGGAAATGGTTCGAACACCTTTCCAGGTTTGCTGAAAGCTTATTGTCTGTATCTTGTTATAAACCTTCTAGTTGTGCATAGTGAAAAGAATAAATGTTACGGCGATGCAAATTAACCGTGCCACAATTAATGGTCGAAAGGTGTTCGAGCTCCTCGACGGCTAAGCAATTGGCCAAGCGAGCGTTTGGCCGATTCGGTATTGCTTAGTCCCACACTTTGGCAAAAATCACCGGATAAAACAAGGGTTTTGCAGATAAAGTTCCCCGTCTGGCGGAATGAGAACCGCCCGAACCTTTACCAAGGCTATTTTTGCTCATAGGTCGGGCTGTTGTCTTGAAACGCTTAATATGTTTTATATTTCACAAATAGATAAGGAATGAAAAGATTTGCTGTCGCGGGCATGCATCTCGCGTATTGGGGGGTGTATTTCCTCCTGCTGATTTTGTTTGAATTAATAAGCTGGCATTCTGGGCATTTTACATCGCGCGGAATCTGGCAGGGAATCTTTACTTCTCCGGCCACCATCTTGACAAGTCTTCCCGCGATGGTTACATTTTATGTTTTTTACACCGTACTTTTTTCCAGGTTACTAAAACGCAGACGGGTGATCCTACTTGGGTTAACCGGAATTGGGGTCTCTATAGGTGCGTCCCTGTTTGTTTTCCTGGGAATTGGCTATATACTGTTTCCCTGGCAAAAGAACGGGTTTTCCTGGGATACCGGAAGGGCGATCTTGGTGCTCAGTCTCATTGCGTTCGCCAACGGGGTCCTGGCGCTTGTGATGCGCGGATTTATAACGTTTTACAGAGATATCCAACTCAAGGAATACCTGAAACGACAGAATGCCGAGCTTGAATTGGCGCTGATCAAATCGCAGATCAGCCCGCATTTCCTATTCAATACCCTCAATAACATCGACGTACTCATCGAAAAGGACGCTGCCCGCGCCTCCGGCTATCTCAATAAGCTTTCAGATATTCTTCGGTTCATGCTTTACGAGACCAAGACGGATCGCATACCTGTCGGAGAGGAACTGCGATACATCGGGAAGTATATTGAGTTACAGAAAATAAGGACAGCCCATCCTGAATACATTCAATTTGCAATCGAGGGCGACGGCGACCAGCTGATGGTTGAACCCTTACTTTTTCTGCCATTTATTGAAAACGCATTTAAGCATGCAGGAAAGAAGGAGGAAGGAGCAATTAAGATTCGCTTTAAGCTGGAAAGGGAGAAGATCATTTTTGACTGCGAAAACCGATATGATCCCAAGGGGCCGGCATTGCCCGAGGCGAATGGCGGCCTGGGCAACGGTATCATCCGCAGACGTTTACAGTTGTTATATCCTGACAGGCATAGCTTGGAGATAAATGCGGATCGCGAGGTCTATAAAGCCACTCTAATCCTTACGAACAATGCAAATTGACTGTATCATCATAGAGGACGAGCCCCTGGCGCAGGAACGTATCAAAGGGTATATTGAAAGAATTTCCTTTCTGCGGCTACTCGAAGTTTTCGAGGACGGCGTAAAAGCGCTGTCGTTTTTACAAACGCATGCAGTCGATCTGATTTTCCTGGACATCAACCTGGGCGATTTCTCAGGTATACAATTGCTTGAATCCATTCGACTCGACGCCCAGGTTGTCATCAGCACCGCTTATCATGAATATGCATTAAAAGGGTTCGAATTAAGTGTAACGGATTACCTGCTCAAACCCTATCCTTTCGAGCGCTGGTTACAAGCTATCGATAAAGCGAAGAACAATCACATAAAAAGGCAGACCGTACCGGCGCCAAATTTCCTATTCATTAAGACTGAATTCCGGCTCGAAAAGCTTCGGCTCAATGAGCTTCTCTATATTGAAGGTATGGGGGATTATCGGCGCATCTATACCGCAGGCAAACAGATATTGACGCTGGAAACTTTTGGTGAACTCGAGCAGCGCATCCCTTCTAACATCGCTTGTCGTGTGCACAAGTCATATATGGTGGCCCTGGATAGGATCGATTCGGTAGAACGTGACCTGGTCAGGATTGGAAAAATAGAGATTCCGGTTTCGGAAACGTACAGGAGCCGGTTCATGCAACTGCTAAGCCATTAATTATTTTATATGAAAAAAAGCCTCTTATCTCTCGCTATTCTTGCAACTGCACTCTCCGCGATGACCCAAAACATCGCTTCCAGGCTGGACACCTTGATGGAGGCCTATGTAAAAGCAGCGGGTTTCGGAGGAGCGGTTCTTGTTGCCACCAAAGAGGGCGTTGTCTTTGAAAAAGGCTACGGATATAGGAACAAAGTCACGAAGGCGCTGGTCGATACCAACACCATGTTCCAGATTGGTTCAATCACCAAACAGTTTACCTCTGCCATTGTCCTGCAATTGTTGGAGGAAAATAAGCTCTCGATGCAGGATTCCCTTTCCAAATATATTCCAGGCTATCCGGAAGGCAATCGGATTACCATCGAACAACTGCTCACGCACACAGCAGGAGTTTACAACTATACCAACGACGCCGCCTTTGTAGAACATGGGAGCGCACTTCCTATCGGCCGGGATAGTATGATCGCTCGCTTTGAATATAAGCCTCTTGACTTCAGTCCGGGGGAAAAGTACAGTTATAGTAATTCCGGCTATTTCCTGCTTGGTTATATCATTGAGAAGATCACTGGACAGACATATTTTCAGGTAGTCCGTCAGCGTATCTTTAAGCCTCTGCATATGGATCATAGCGGTTTCGACTTCGGGGACCTCAATGGTCCTGACAAAGCCATGGGGTATGTTTCCTCGGAAGGTACAGTCCCCGCGGCCATCGTCGATTCTTCTGTCTCCTTCTCAGCTGGAGCAATTTACACGACCGTTGGAGACCTTTATAAGTGGGATCGGGCATTGTTGGCCGGCAGCATACTCAGTCCAGCCATCCAGCAAAGAGCCTATACGCCGCATTTGGCTAGGTATGGCTACGGCTGGGTCATAGGTCTTGTCGACGGGAAAAAGGTCGTGCAGCACGGAGGCGGTATCTTGGGCTTTGTCTC
>DASZOW010000411.1:0-4389 GCA_035550615.1 Puia sp. | reverse complement strand
AGTGGAAGCAAAATTCAGGGGTCCTTATGCCGATAAAATAACCACGGCCCCTGACAACCTGGTGATGGATGGAACCTGGAAGCCGGGAAACAAAAAGAACTGGCTCATCGCTACGGTGGAAGGCCCCGGCATGCATTTTCGATCGGCATTGCAATCCCGGGCGGATGGCGGCCAGACTACCGTTACCGATTCGGCCCTTACCATTAGAGGCGCAAACGAGGTCACCTTCGTAGTTACCATAGCGACCAGCTATGTCAATTATAAGAACATCGACGGCGATCCTGCCGCCAAATGCGCCCGAATACTAGCGGCGGTATCCGGTAAAAGTTATGCGGCATTACGCCAAAGACATATAACAGATTTTAGCGGCTTGATGGGAAGGGTGCATTTGAATATCGGCGACAATTCGCTGAACAGGAAGCCGACGGATGAGCGCCTTGCAGCAATGAGAAAGTCGCCCGACAGGGAATATGCGGCGTTTGCAAATGTAGGTGCGTCGTCTTCTTCGGTTCCCGATGCGAATTTGGAGGCACTGGCCTTTCAGTTTGGCCGCTATCTGCTGGCCTCGAGCAGCCGGGCGGGCGGAGAGCCGGCGAATCTTCAGGGAATATGGGACGAGGATATCTATCCAAACTGGGGCAGCAAATACACCATCAACATTAACCTCGAAATGAATTACTGGCCCACCGAAGTGTGTAATCTCCCGGAATGCCATCAACCTCTATTTGACCTCTTGTCGGACCTTTCCGTAAATGGCGCCGAAACGGCCAAAAAATACTACAACCACGGTGGTTGGGTGACGCATCACAACACCGATCTGTGGCTCGGGACGGCACCGGTAGATGCGGCCCGGTTCGGCATGTGGCCCATGGGCGGCGCATGGCTTTGCCAGGATATCTGGGAACATTATGCTTTTACGGGCGACCGGGATTTTTTAAAGAAATATTACCCGGTGATGCGCGGGGCGGCGCAATTCCTGCTGGAATTGATGGTTACCGATCCCGAACACGGCTGGCTGGTTACCCCTTTTTCCATGTCGCCCGAGCATGGATATTATGACAGCAGCGGGAAATTGTCCTTTTTATCCCCCTCGCCCACCATGGATATTGCGATTATCCGGGAATTGTTTCCGCATTGTATAGCAGCCGCCAAAGAATTGGGGATCGATGGGGTCTTCCGCGCAAAGCTCGGGACGGCGCTTGGAAAATTACCGCCCTATCAAATAGGGAAGTCCGGCTATTTACAGGAATGGATCAAGGATTGGAAACAGGCCCCGGCCGGGCATAATGTATCGCCGCTGTTTACGATCTATCCGGGCAATTCGATCAGGCTGCGCCGTGATCCCCGGCTGGCGGAGGCCATTAGCCGCTGGATGGATACACATCCGGCCCCCGGTGGGTTTCCCATGTCATGGGATATAGCGGTATGGGCGCGCCTGGAGCAGGGGGACAGCGTTTCCGCGGTTATCGATAAATTTTTGAGCGAAAACTATCTTGCCCCAAATTTGCATAACAAAAGGTCCAACCAGTCCGATGCGAATTTTGGTTTTACGGCCGCCGTCGCGGAATCTTTGTTGCAGAGCCAGGATGGTGAGATAAGCTTGTTACCCGCCTTGGCTACCGAATGGAAAGAAGGGTCGGTCGATGGTTTACGCGCGCGTGGCGGCTATGAAGTAAGCATACAATGGAAAGACGGCAAGCTGCAATCCGCACAGGTCCACAGCATCAATGGAAAAAAGTTCCGGGTACGTTATGCCGGCAAAACTGCCACGTTCACTATTAAACCCGGTGCCACCATCGACCTGGATCGCAACCTCGCGGCGAGGTAAGCAGACGGTAGAACCAGGGCATACAGGCCGCCAGGCAGACCGAAAAAGGCGTCTATGTTTTCAAAGTGATCGCAGGTAAAAAGCATAAAATAAGGGCTGTATAATTATGAAAAGACTGTTTACAATCGTTGTTCTTTTGGGTTTTGGCCGCCTCGCGGCCCAGGATGTCCGTGTTCTGCCTCACGGCGTCCGCATCGTTGCGGATGGCATAGTAACGGAGATCACCTGTTATGGTCCGGCTACGCTTCGGGTATTGAAATATCCCGTTGGCGGGACCGTCGATAAGCATAGTCTTTCCGTGGTGCGGGAGCCGGGGGGTGCGGAACCTCTGATCGATAGCAGTGAAGGCCATGTCCGCATCCAAACGCCGGCGGTTCTTGCCGATTTCGACCGGGCGACCGGCAAGCTGATCTTTTTCGATCCGCTCACAAAAGCGATTCTCCTTGGCGAGAAAGAGCAGGGAGCGCAGTTCACTCCCGATCTCGATGCAGGCAAACCAAACTATATCGTTCGCCAGGCCTTCCGGCTGGACACGGGGGAAGCGATCTATGGATTGGGACAACAACAAAATGGCCGGCTCGATCAACGCTACCAGCGGAACATGCTGGTTCAGGCCAATACTAAAGTTTCCATCCCCTATTTCCTGTCGATTAAAGGCTATGCCCTGTTTTGGGATAACTATTCCCCGACGCTGTTCACCGACAACCGGCAGGAAACGTCTTTTGAATCGCAGGTCGGCCACTGTATCGATTATTACTTTATGCGGGGGGCCACGGCCGACAGTGTGATCGCGCAGATGCGTGCGCTTACCGGACAGGCGCCGATGATGCCGCTTTGGACATTCGGTTATGTCCAATCGAAAGAGCGTTATAAGACCCAATTCGAACTGGTGGATGTCGTCAGGAAGTACCGGGCGCTGCACATTCCCCTCGACGGCATCGTGCAGGATTGGCAGTATTGGGGTAAGGACAGCAACTGGAATGCGATGGCCTTCGATACTGCCACCTATCCCCGGCCGGCGGAGATGATTGACAGCATCCACCGGATGAACGCGCATTTGTTTATCGTGGCCTGGCCGGGTTTTGGCCCCTGGACGCCGCAATATGCCGAGCTGGAAAAGGCGCATTTGCTTTTGCATTTCGCGACCTGGCCGCCAAAGAGCGGCACGTTGCCGTATGATGTCTATTCCCCCGAGGCGAGGGATATCTACTGGCGGTATCTGAATAAGGGAATATTTTCCCTGAATTCGGATGCCTGGTGGCTGGACTCCTCGGAGCCCGATCATCTCAACGAGAAAGAGAGTGATTTCGATCTGCCTACCTATCTCGGCTCGTACCGGAGCGTGCGGAACGCGTTTCCGCTCGAGCATATCCGCGGCGTTTACGAACATCAGCGGGCGACCACGGCCCTCAAGCGGGTCTCGATCCTTACCCGTTCGGCGTTTGCGGGTCAGCAGCGGTATGGCGCCAATACCTGGAGCGGAGATATTCAGTCGAGCTGGGTGTCCCTGCGTCGCCAGATCCCTGCGGGTTTGAATTTCTCCCTTACGGGTATTCCGTACTGGAACACGGATATCGGCGGTTTTTTTGCAACGGATTTCGTGGGCAAGGGTGGCATCGAAAACCCCGAATTTCGCGAGTTGTATTGTCGCTGGCTCGAATTCGGGACGTTTATGCCGCTGATGCGGTCGCACGGGACTCAAATCCCGCGGGAGATCTACAATTTTGGAAAGGCGGGGGACACGGCATTCGATGCTATTGCCCGATTTATCCGGCTAAGATACCGGCTGCTCCCTTATAACTATTCCGTGGCGCGCCAGGTGACTGCGCATTCGGGTTCGATCATGCGTGCGCTGGTCATGGATTTTCCCGCGGACCGGCGTGTATGGGATAAAGGTGATGAATTCCTCAGTGGCTCATCGCTGCTGGTCGCGCCGGTGATGGCGATGGGGCAAAGGAGCAGCTCCGTGTATCTTCCTGCCGGGGCTTCGTGGTTCGATCTTTGGACAGGCGCGCGGTATGCGGGTGGGATGGATGTCGATGTAGCGACACCGCTGGACCGGATACCCATTTTTGTAAAGGCGGGGACTATCCTGCCATGGGGGCCCGATGTGCAATATGCGGCGGAAAAGAAATGGGACAACCTCGAGGTCCGTATCTATGACGGCGCTGACGGGCATTTTACACTATATGAGGATACGGGTGACGGGTATGGGTATGAAGCGGGGGCCTTTACCGAGATCGATTTTAAATGGGATGATGCGCGGCGTATGCTGACGATAGAGGATCGCAGGGGCGGTTTCCCCGGGATGCTTACTTCGCGCCGGTTTCGCGTGGTGTTGGTCGATGAACATCATGGGGCGGGGGACAGCGCGGCAACGCGAGTCGATAAAATTGTTCAATATAGAGGTAAGAAGGTTTCGGTGAAATGGTGAGGGTGCCATCAGCAGCCAACAGTTTGTGTGACAGCCCCTATTTACTACGACGCATCCAAGTTACTTCACTGTCATTGATCTTCCCTCCCGTTAAAATACTGATGTCGTTTGCTATCCCGCGATTATT
>DASZOW010000410.1:0-5612 GCA_035550615.1 Puia sp. | reverse complement strand
GATCCAAAGCTTCCTGCCAAAAAGATCATTCATCGGGAACGCCCGGCCTTTCCGCCGGACCGGCCCCGCCCCCGACGCCCCTTCGAACGTTAAATCTGGATGCATGAGCGCCCAGAGCCGGCCGCTACGCCTTCACCAGCCCCTCGCGCGGATATAATTCCTCCCGCAGCTGCTTGACCCGCGCATCCTCGAGATATTCGTCGAACGACATCAGCCGGTCGATAATACCCCCGGGCGTCAGCTCGATAACGCGATTCGCCACCGTCTGCAGGAACGTATGGTCATGGGACGTCAACAGCACGATCCCCTTGAAATTGCTCATGCTCTCGTTGAAGCTCTGGATCGACTCGAGATCGAGGTGGTTCGTCGGCTCATCCAATATCACCACATTGGGGTCCTGCAACATCATCCGGCTGATCATGCAACGCACCTTCTCCCCCCCCGACAGCACATTGGTATTCTTCAGCACCTCGTCGCCGCTGAACAGCATCTTCCCCAGGAAACCGCGCAGGAACGGCTCGTCCACATCGGTGACATGCGGCGGTACGAACTGACGCAGCCAGTCCATGAGATTGATATGCTGCCCCTCGAAATACTCGGTATTGTCATTGGGCAGATACGCCTTGGTGACCGTCGTGCCCCACTCGACCTTGCCGCCGTCGGCAGCCAGCTCGCCATCGATGATGTCGAAAAAGCTCGTCAACGCCATGTGATCGCGACTGACAAACGCAATCTTGTCGCCCTTATTGACGCTAAAACTGACATTATTGAAAAGCCAGCGGCCGTCATCAGCCTTCTTCGCGAGTTTCTCGATATTTAATATCTGGTTGCCTACTTCCCGCAGCTGTTTGAAAATAATTCCCGGATACCGCCTGTTCGATGGCTCGATCTCTTCGATCGTAAGCTTCTCCAACGCCTTCTTCCGCGAAGTAGCCTGTTTCGACTTGCTCGCATTGGCCGAAAACCGCGCAATGAACTCCAACAACGCCGCCCGTTTGTCCTCGGTCTTTTTATTCTTGTCGGAAAGCTGCCGCGCCATCAGCTGCGAAGACTCATACCAGAAGGTATAGTTGCCGGTAAAGATCTTGATCTTCTGCCGGTCGACATCGGCCACATGCGTACACACGGCGTCCAGGAAGTGACGGTCGTGCGAGACGACGATGACAATATTCTCATAGTCGGCCAGGAAGTTCTCGAGCCAGTTGATCGTCTCGACGTCCAGGTCGTTCGTAGGTTCGTCCAGGATCAGGATGTCCGGGTTGCCGAACAGGGCCTGCGCCAGAAGCACGCGCACCTTCAGCGCGCCCGGCAGCTCCTTCATCAAGGCGCTATGAAGCGCCTCTTTGACCCCCAGATCGCTCAGCAGCGCCGCCGCATCGCTTTCCGCGGTATAGCCGCCCATCTCGCCAAACTCCCCTTCCAGTTCCCCCGCCCTGATGCCGTCTTCCTCGGAAAAATCGGCCTTTGCATAGATGGCGTCACGCTCCTCCATGACGGTCCACATCTTCTGATGTCCTTTGAGGACCGTATGCAACACCGTGCTATCGTCGAATGCAAAGTGGTTCTGGTTTAACACCGCCATCCGCTCTCCCGGGGTGATCTCGATATTCCCTTTGGTCGGGTCGATCTCGCCGGCCAGGATCTTTAAAAACGTGGATTTCCCGGCCCCATTGGCGCCGATGACCCCGTAGCAATTTCCTTTTGTAAAAGTAAGATTGACTTCATCGAATAAAACCCGTTTCCCAAAGGATAGGGTGACATTGTTCACTCTGATCATAACGGCAAATGTACAACAAACAAACGACCCCGCCTCTGGCGGGGTCGAGCAAATTAATTGACGGCCGCGCCGCGGCCGGGAACGCCCTGTAACCTTATTTATCACTGGTAAACCCTGACCTGGCATACTCGGCATTCAGCCGGGCGATATTCTGGATCGAGATCTCTTTGGGACATACGGCCTCGCAGGCGCCCGTAGCGGTACAGCTGCCAAAACCCTCTTTGTCCATCTGCGCTACCATATCGACGACCCGCGTCTTACGCTCCGGATTCCCCTGTGGCAACAACGCCAGGTGCGATACCTTGGCCGAGAGGAACAACAGCGCAGAGCTATTCTTACACGCCGCCACACAAGCCCCGCAGCCGATACAGGCCGCAGCGGCAAAAGCGGTATCCGCCTTATCTTTTTCGACCGGGATGGCATTGGCATCGACGGCATTCCCGGTATTCACGGAGATATACCCCCCCGCCTGGATGATCCGGTCGAATGCGCTCCTGTCCACGATGAGGTCCTTGATCACGGGAAACGCATTGGCCCGCCACGGTTCGACGACGATCGTATCGCCATCCTTGAACGCCCGCATATGTAATTGACACGTCGTCGTACCCTCCCACGGCCCATGCGGCCGCCCGTTGATATACATGGAACACATCCCACAGATACCCTCCCGGCAGTCGTGGTCGAATGCAATGGGTTCTTTTCCCTCCACAACTAATCTCTCGTTCAACACATCGAACATCTCCAAAAAAGACATCTCGGAAGAGATATCGCTCACAGAATAGGTCTCGAACTGACCCTTGTCTTTTTTGTTCTTTTGTCTCCACACCTTGAGGGTGAGGTTCATTGTATAGTGTTCCATATTGTATATACGCTTAGTGGATATTTTTATTTTTTAAATAGTTCAGATAGTCCTTTTGTTTGATCCTCACCTTTTTCGAAGGATCGAAATTGTACCAGTACACCCACGCCGTCACCTGTTTGCCTGACCGAAGCCGGACCCGGTTACGCTTCCTGACGAACTCCGACGGCCGCCCGTCCGCCGCAATCCCTTCATACTTATCGAGGATACGCAGCACCCGCTCCGGATCGGTCACCAGGAATACATCCCCGATCACCTCATCACCCGCAGCGCTGCGCACCGCGCCCGGATATCGCCCGATATCATAAAGCGAAGCCCCCACCTTCCCCTGCCCCACATACTGCATATCGCCGCTGACCTTGCTTTTCAGCTTCAGATCATAGCCCTTGCGCAAGGTTCCATATACAAAGAGATACTGCTTCATGACCTGGCAAGCAACGCTTTCAGTTTCTCGAAACTGTACTGATCGATCCATTCCCGGCAATCGGCATCGGCGGCCAGCTTCTTGAGATAATAATCGAATACGTCATAAACCTGCTCGTACGTCAGATGCTTTCTCGAATACAGGACCCCGATGAACTCGAAAAAGTTCAGGAAATCGGTGAACTTCTCTTCATTCGCCTGCCGCAAAACCGCATCATTCACCGTCAGCCGCTCATGCAGCGTCCCGTAATCCAGCCAAACCCTGACCTCCTTATAGATCGAGCTCTCAAAGAACTTTTCAAAAAGTGATTTCAACCAGTCGGCCTGCTTCAACCTGGTCTGCGCCCGGTAATTGACGACGGCTACGATCACCGCTATCAGCGCCGCGGCGCCGGCGACTAACCGCCCAAACCACTCCAGGTAACCAAAGAATATCATGCGATAAGGTATTTAGCCGCCTGCTATTTATAGCTCCGCTGTACCGGGTGCGCAACCTCGAACTCCAACGGCTCCTTATGCAGCTCCCAGTTGTTGTCGCCCTTGTATTCCCACGCGGATACAAAAAGAAAATGTTCATCATCCCGCAATGCCTCGCCCTCTTCCGTCTGCATCTCCTCGCGGAAATGGCCGCCACAGCTCTCACGGCGTTGCAACGCATCCTGGCACATCAGCTCGCCCAGCTCGATAAAATCGGCCACGCGGCCCGCCTTATCCAGCTCGGGATTGAACTCATTGATCTCCCCAGTGATCCGCAGATCGCGCCAGAACTCCTCCCTGAGCGCCCGGATCTCCTGGATCGCTTCTTTGAGGCCGGCCTCATTCCGGGCCATGCCGCATTTATCCCACATGATCTTACCCAGGCGCTTATGAAAGCTCTCGGGGCTATGTGTCCCGTTGATCGACTTCAGTCTCTTCAACCGGTCGCCCACGGCCTGTTCTGCCGCGGCAAACGCCTCATGCGTGGTCGGGATCGGCTTGGTGCGGATCTCTCCGGCC
This sequence comes from Puia sp., assembly GCA_035550615.1. Lineage (GTDB taxonomy): Bacteria > Bacteroidota > Bacteroidia > Chitinophagales > Chitinophagaceae > Puia. Next base: position 1,557 of record DASZOW010000410.1, on the reverse strand, counting down.
AGGTAATTCCCGATCGTATAAGGGATCACGAAATAGCCGTCTGCCAGACCCTGCATCAGCGCCGAAGCCCCGAGACGGTTGGCGCCGTGGTCGCTGAAATTGGCCTCGCCCAGGGCATACATCCCCGGCACCGTGGTCATCAGCTCATAGTCCACCCAAAGCCCGCCCATGGTATAATGCACCGCCGGATAGATCCGCATCGGCGTGTTGTAAGGGTCCTCCCCGGTGATCTTCGCATACATATCGAAGAGGTTACCATATTTTTCTTTTACTACCTGCATCCCATGATGCCGGATATCCTCTTCGGAAGGATTCTCGATCCCATGTTTGCGGCATTCGACCCGGCCATAACGCTCGATGGCGGAAGCAAAGTCGAGATAGACGGCTTGTTTGGATGTGCCTACGCCATAACCGGCATCACAACGCTCTTTGGCGGCGCGCGAGGCGACGTCGCGCGGCACCAGGTTACCAAAGGCCGGATAACGCCGCTCCAGGTAGTAGTCCCGCTCTTCATGCGGGATCTCGTTCGGCTTACGCGGATCGTTCTGCTGCTTGGGTACCCAGATACGACCGTCATTCCGCAAGGACTCGGACATCAGCGTCAGCTTGCTCTGGTGGTCGCCCGTTACCGGGATACAGGTGGGATGGATCTGGGTGTAACAGGGATTGCCGAAATAGGCCCCTTTCTTATGCGCCTTCCACGCGGCCGTGACATTGCTGCCCATGGCGTTGGTGGAAAGATAAAACACATTGCCATAACCGCCGCTGCACAACAGCACGGCATGACCGAAATATCGCTCCAGCTCGCCGGTTATCAGGTTCCGCGCGATGATCCCCCGGGCCTTGCCGTCGATGACCACCACATCCAGCATCTCATGCCGGGTATACATTTCCACATTCCCCAGCGCCACCTGGCGTTCCAACGCCTGGTAAGCTCCGATCAGCAGCTGCTGCCCCGTCTGACCCGCGGCATAAAACGTCCTTTGCACCTGTACCCCGCCAAAGGACCTGTTGCTCAGCAGCCCGCCATATTCCCGGGCAAAAGGTACTCCCTGCGCGACACACTGGTCGATGATATTGGCGCTCACCTCCGCCAGCCGGTGGACATTCGCCTCCCGGGAACGGTAGTCGCCGCCTTTGATAGTATCATAAAACAACCGGAACGTGCTGTCCCCGTCATTCTGATAGTTCTTAGCCGCGTTGATACCCCCCTGCGCAGCAATACTGTGCGCACGGCGGGGACTATCCTGGAAACAAAAGGCCTTTACCTTATAGCCCATCTCCCCCAGCGATGCAGCCGCCGAAGCGCCCGCCAGCCCGGTACCGATGACGATGATCTCCAGGCTGCGCTTGTTCGCAGGATTTACCAGCTTTACATGTCCTTTATATTCTTCCCATTTCTTGTCTAAAGGTCCCTCGGGGATGTTTGATTTGAACATGGTTTATTTTTTGTGATTGCGTCGAATTCGTGATGGAATAGGAAAATGCGGCTATACCCAGCCGAGATACATGGAGATCGGCATCATCGCAAAAGCCACCGGAACGATGATCGAGAAC
>DASZOW010000409.1:0-5151 GCA_035550615.1 Puia sp. | reverse complement strand
CAGGCGGTCATAGATGGCAAGACGGCAGGTTGCAGGTGGCGGCAACGGGAGTGCGGGGGCGGCGGATGAAGATTATGGCAGGTTGAATACCGTGGGGTCGATGGGGCGGCGGCTGACGGTGGCGGCTGTATAGCGCAGGGTCTTGCGTCTGCAGGTGTATTGATACCGAAGGACGAGACCGGGGATGGCGGCGAACGCGGGTTCGAGGACGGACTGGGCCGGTTCCTGGATACGGGGAGTATACCAGGCGGTGATCTTGCGGCCGTCGTGCAAGGTGATCAGCGCTTTTTTACAGGGATAACCGAGAATGGTGCCGGTATCCGCTGTCAGATCGCAAGTGGCGTTTGCATATTTGGCGTTATACCGCAACCACTGATCCGCGGTGAGAACGGTTTTGAGCTGGGGCTTTGCCGATTCGGCGAGCATGGTCACGGTTTGCCGGTCGGATGGCAGAAAAATGCTTTGGATACGCATCAGGCTTGCCAGCCGGAGTCTTGCGTGGTCGCCATCGTCGAAAAGGGTCTGCATGCCGCCGTTATAGGTTTCGGCCATGTTGTTGTTGGCTCTTGGGGTGAGCAGGGTGAGGCTATAGGATATCGTCAGGGGAACTGTCGTTTGTGAATGAGTTGTTTGCGCCTGCGAAGCGGGCGGAGAGGTGTCGGCAAGGGCAGTGTGAGCGGAATGCCGGCCAAAGGAGAAAAAGGGCGGGAAGATGAATTCCCCCAGATCGATAGGGTCCAGGGGGTTGGAGCCGGGATGTGCGTCGAACTGTTTTTTATCCCTGGCTTCCCATTTCCCGAGCTTTTCCCGGGTCTTTCTGGCTCTGCGGTCAGGGGTTCCATCCGGTCTCGTGTCATACAGGGTTTTCAGTGTCGCGGTCATAGCCGGGGAAAGGGTGATATCGGTATATTGATCGAGATGGATGCGTATCGTGGCATCGGCTTTTTCTTCCTCCACAAAGTTTTTGAGCGCGGGATATTTATAATCGACGAAAGTCGCCAGGATATTATTATCCACCAGGGAGAGCTGATCGCCATCCGCGGCGAGTGATAACTGCAGCGGCTCGGCCTGGACTGCGCTGATGTTGACAGACGAATCGCTTTTTGCTGTTTGCGCAGACTTCGTAGGGATGATGGCGGAGGCGGCCGGTGTTGCAGGCTTTATGGCGACGAGGGAGCCCTTGTGCGTACCGTGGCTGGCCGTGCCGCGATAGAGGCTGACACTGAGCATGATCAGGAGGATACAGGCGGCGGCCGCGGTATAAGGCAGGTATGTTCGCCGGGTGGGTTTGGGCGGATGGACGCTTTTTATCGCCGCAGTTATCGCCCCGCTCACCTCGGCCGGAGGAGAAATGGTATGTTCCAGCAGTCTTTGAAATATGGCCCGGTCTTCCATGGCGCCATTCTCCGCGGCGTGGTCGACGGCAAGTGTGTCGAGGATCAGGAGCAGGCGTTGCCGCAGTTCCGCGGGCGGTACTGCCTCATGGTCTTTCAGATGTTGCCATATATCGGGGCGGTTGTCCATGTCCTTTATTTCTCAGCCAGCATCTTTTGCAACTGATTGCGCGCTCTGTATAGTTGTGACCGGCTGCCTTCTTCGGAAATATTCAACATTTCTCCTATCTCCTTATGACTATATCCCTCTACCAGATATAGGTTGACGACGGTCCGGTAGCCATGAGGCAGGCGGCGGATCAACCCGATGAGATCGTCATTAGTCAGCTTGTCATAACCGGAAAGCTCATCCGCCGGCGACTGATCGGCATCTCCGGGAAGAATGGGCATGAGGAGGTTTCTTTTCTTGATCCCATCGATGCAAGTGCTGACGAAGATCCTCCTGGCCCACCCTTCGAACGAACCGTCTCCCCGGAAGGAGGGCAGATGCCGGTATAGCTTTACAAAACTTTCCTGGAACCAGTCGTTTGCATCTTCCGGATTGCCGGAATAACGCAGGCACAAGCTATACATTTTACCGGCGATGGCATCGTAGATCTGCTGAAAGGATCGATGATCTCCTCCGGATGCTTTTTCGGCTAAGACGTCAAAATAGAGACTCGCGTTGCGTGTGGGATCCATACGGATACAAAGATGGCTTTTTTCTCTAAATGTTTCCCATTATTTAGTGTTCGGGATCGGGCGGCAAAAAAAATTCCCCCACACGACGAAACGCTTTGCTTCGGGCAGGAGTCTGTGGAATAGTTGATCGTAGTCTATCAGGGGCCTGGTATATATATGGGGGCAGCCGGGGTGTGACGGGACACTCCGGTCCCCTTTTTTATTGCATGGAGACCATCGGCCTCAGCTTTCGCAGAGGGCGGCAGGGTTGAGATGGCGCTCATCGGCGTCAGCTTTCGCAGAGGGCGGCAGGGAATGAGATGGTGGTCTCCGGCCTCAGCTTTCGCAGAGGGCTTTGATCTGGGTGAGGATAGGGTCCCAGCCGCCTCCCCGGATCGTGTCCTGGTAGCGGTCGGCGCCCTCGGCGACGGTGCTGTAGTCGCCCTGGCTAACTTCCAACGTAGTCTGCCCGTTGGTCTCGGTGAAATGGCAGGTGACGGTCAGGTAATTTTCCGGCACATCGGGGATCTTTGGGTTATTGGGATCGATGACGGTGTAGACGAGGGACTTCATCGGTTCGATACTGATTATGGTCCCCTTGACCGCGATCATCTCCACGCCATTGAAGTTGCCTTTCCAGATGAGGGAGCTGCCGGGTTTCCAGTCGGACAGGGCTTCGCAGCCGAACATGTATTTTTTTGTCTGTTCGGGATTGGTAAGCGCGTCCCACACCCTGGATGCGGGGGCGTTGATCGTGATGGTGTTCTTGACAATTAATGGCTGGCTCATGTTTTTTCTTGCAAATTAGGCTCGCCGGTTTTAGCGCGATTGCATTTTACGGATTCTTTCTATCACCTGGCGTAGCGATTCGAATCGGTCCCAGCCCCGCTTCGAAAAACATTCGGAGGGCTGCCAAAACGCTTTTTGAAGGCATTGTTGAAATGCTGGGGCGTGGAGTAACCGAGTTCGGCGGCGATCTCTGCGGCGGTCATCCGGGTGTCCTGCAAGTATTGCCGGGCGAGGAACAGGCGTTGTTCGGAGAGATAGCCGAAGACGGTGGTGCGGAAAAGCTCTTTGAACCCGCGTTTAAGCTTGTATTCATTGAGCCCTACGGTGCGGGCGATCTCGGAAAGGTTGGGCGGGCAGGATACTCTTTGGTTGATAAGCTCACGGACGGCGTTTAGTTTTTCCTTGTCGGAAGGGTTCCTGATGAACCCGGGTCTTTGATTTCTGGCCTGGTCACAGGACTCGGCGCAGAGGACCAGGAGCTCGATGCTCTTGGAAAGGAGGAAGAGCTGTTGCAGATCGCCCTTATAGGGATTGTCGACGATCTGGCGAACCACCTGGTGGATGGCCGGGTCGATGGCGCCCCACTGGTTCGACAGGACCGTACTCCTCCCTTGCAGGATGTCGTCGGCAAAGCGTTTGAGCAGATCGCTGGCATTGTTAGTAAACCGCAGAAAGGTCTCGCGTGGGAACATGACACCGAAGGTTTCGAGCTCGAGGGTGTGGGGCTCGACGGTCATGTCGAAATCGCGCGAGTAAAGAATATTGTGATGACCACCGATGAGATGAAAATCCTGGTCGAGCTGTTTGTAATGAAAGCTGTAATTGCCTTTGAGGCCGAGATGAAGGCGGACGACATCGTCGTTGTGATTGCTGGCGCTAAAACCCTTCAAGTTGTTGAACCGCGAGATGGCATGACCCATGCGGATGCCGTCGACCTCCCAGAGGAGGGAGTCGCGGGTGCCGACGTCGGTGACAAGATGTTGTTTGGTGTCCATACTTTTATGGCCGGATTACTGCCACGGCAAATGGCTTTAGCTCGATGGGCGTTTGGGTGATCGTATATTCGGCGACCCCCGAGTCACCGGTAGTTGTGTCGACTACCTGCATTTTGACGCCATTGAATTCGCCGGGCATGACGAGCTTTACCGGCCTATTCCGTTTATTTATCAGCAGGAGCCTTTTCCCTTTAGGGGTAACGACGGCCTGAAGAGTGATTGCTTCTGCATTTGGATCGCCTCCATGGAGACCGCTGTTGACGAATCTGTCACCCGGTCCAAAATTGTCTTTTAATAATTCGAGGACGCGGTACCTGGCGTTGGGCCGACCAGTTTTCCAGTTGATCATACTCACGCTCGGATATTGTGTAGGATAGCCGACCAACTGTGATTCACCGACGACGTCGATGCCCATGTGCGCCAATCCAAGATAGGTATAAGCGTACAATGCGCCCGAAAGGTTCCAATAGCTATGCGGTATCGGAGTCTTTCTGTCAGGAACGTCGTTGTCGTTTTCGAGGATGCTGCCTAATTCGTCGATAGTTGTTTTTGTCGTGGGGGAAAGTCTTTTCCGGATGCTTTCGATGAATTTGACGCCCCTGAGGAAGACGTCGGCCTGGTCGAAGAACGTATATTGCATGACATCGGCGCCTTGTTCGGTGCTGCCCAATGCATAAAAATGATAGGAGATCATATCCAGCGGGGTGCCCGCCTTGTGGTGTTTCCGATCGAGAAAATATTCGAACCATTCCGGCCGGTCGGAATAGGCCAGGGCCATGCCGACGAATTTTGTTTCGGGGGACTCTTTTTTGATCGCGGCGGTAACGGCGTCGTATAAGCGGGTATAGCTTTCCGGCGTATGACCGTGTTCAAAATCTACTTCGTTAAGGACTTCCCAATAGGGGATATTATAGTGATAGCCCGACTCGTGTCTTTTTCCCAGCTCGTCGGTAAAACCTCCGCGGGTATACCAGCTGTATAACCGGGCATAATAGGCAGCGATCTCGGCGTAGGTCGTGTCCCGTGGGATATTGCCCTGGGTATAATTCCAAACGACGGCATAGGGATCATCGGGATAGGTGACGGGTTGGCTGGTCTTGTACATCCAGGCCGGGATGGTACTGAAGTTGAGGATGACGGAATGTCCCCGGGTGGCATCGAGGAAGTCGAGGGTCATGGGATCGATGACGCTGAAGTCCCAGGAAGTCTTTGTCCTGGTAGGAGGTTGCAGCTCGGCAACACCCAACCGGGGATAGGGAAGCCAGGGGACGTAGCGAACATAGTCGCAACCGAGCGTCTGAAAGGCGGCGAAA
>DASZOW010000408.1:0-14438 GCA_035550615.1 Puia sp. | reverse complement strand
ATAATAAAGACTTATCGTAATTTTGTGCTATGTCAGAAGATCTGCAGATAGCCCGGGGCACAAAAACCGAGCAATACGCCTCCCTCTTACCCCAGATCAGGGCCCTGATGGAAGGCGAAACGGACGCCACCGCCAACCTCGCCAACATCGCCGCAGCGCTCAAAGAACAATTCGGCTGGCTATGGGTGGGATTTTATCTCGTAAAGAACGGCGAACTCGTCGTAGGCCCCTTCCAGGGGCCCGTAGCCTGCACCCGTATCCGCAAGGGAAAAGGCGTCTGCGGCGCCAGCTGGGCTGAAGAACGCACGCTGATCGTACCCGATGTGGAAGCCTTCCCCGGCCATATCGCCTGCAGCAGCCTCAGCCGCTCGGAGATCGTCGTACCGGTCCGCAATGGGCCGTCCATAGTCGGCGTCCTGGACGCGGACAGCATAGATCTCAACGCGTTCGACCCCGAAGACCAGCGCTGGCTGGAAGAGGTGGTAAAAATAATTCCGGGTATCAACGCATAAAAGTCAACCTGTATCGTTAAGGAAGCAATTATTTTAAATCTAATATGAACAAGAAGCTGATCGTATTCGGTCTCGTGGTATCCGTTCTCGCCGCAACCGCGGCTCCAATCGAAGGCGGCAAAATTCCCCCGCCTTCCGTCATCCTGGGCAGAAAAGAAGTCCCCGTCCTTTGTTATCACCAGATACGCGACTGGAAACCCACCGATTCCAAAGTGAATAAAGACTATATCATGCCGCCGGCCGACCTCAAAGCCGAACTCAAGATGCTGCATGACAGCGGCTATCATACCATCCTGCCCGATCAGCTCTACGCCTATCTCACCAAAGGCGCCCCCCTGCCCAGCAAACCCATCATGCTGACCTTCGACGACACCGACGAAGATCAGTATACCGTCGCCTGGCCGGAAATGAAAAAATACGGGTTCCGCGGCGTGTTCTTCATCATGACCGTCAGCCTCAACCGCCTCCCCCACTATATGACCAAAGACCAGGTCAAAGAACTCTATGCCGCCGGGAACGTCATCGGCAGCCATACCTGGGACCATCATAACGTCAAAAAATACCAGGGCAAAGATTGGGAGATCCAGATCGACAAACCCACCAAACAGCTGGAAGCGATCACCGGCGCCCCCATTCACTATTTCGCCTATCCCTTCGGTCTTTGGAATCCCCAGGCGCTGCCCCAGCTGCGCCAAAGAGGCTTTATCATGGCTTTCCAGCTGGCCGACAAGATGGACCACACCGATCCATTGCTCACAGTTCGCCGCATCATCGTAGGCGGTGGCTGGAGCCTCAGGACCTTCGACGCCGCCATCAAACGGGATTTTCATTAATAATCCCGACCACCACGCCGAATACAGGCCCAGCTACTGCGCCAACTACCGGCACAACCAAAAAACGTTAGATAATCCTTTTTCATAAAAGACAAAAGCCGCCCGCGGCGAACCGGGACGGCCTTTAGTTGACAGCAAGGGAAAAACTATTTTACCTGCCAGAAGATTTTATTTGTAGACAGATCCTTTCCCTCAACCGCTGCATAGTTGGAAGCATTATATAACGCTTCGTTCGGCGGATACAACAACCGGCTCGGCGGCTGCGGCGCATTCGCATTGATAGCGGTAAAGAAATGGAGCTGCGGATAACCCGTTCTTCTGACTTCTGCCCAAGCCTGACCGGCCTGTAGAATAAAGAAATTGATCCAGTTCTGCGTGGCGATCAGCTTCAGCTTCTGGGCCTGTGTCCCGGTATATGCCACATTGGCGATATAAGCGTCGATAGCCGCCTGGCTGGGACTGGCAGTAGTCGGCCATGTCTTGCCCGGTTTAAGAACGGAGCTCTGATTGATGCCATAATAGAAGGCAACACTCTGGTTGATGCCATTGGCATAAGCCGTAGCGGCAGGAGTCGACCCGGCGCCCCATCTTTCATTGGCCTCGGCAGTCAGGAAACTCACTTCCGCCGCAGTAAATACTACCCCGGGCACATTGTAATTGTTCACAAACGTAACGGTGTCATACCCGGTATATATCCCATGTCCCACCCCGTTTTCAAACTCGGCCACAGTGCCCGTATCGGAGATGCCCTTGTACGGAAGATTTTGTGCGGAATCCCACATCACCACCGTCCGGGGGTCGCCATTAGCTACCTGCAAAGTATCGAGCAGATAAGCCGGCGCATAAGCTCCGCCGATGGCGCTTTCCATATCGCTCTTCAGATCGGGCGGGCTCATCTTCAGCGTCACGTTCTGGGCATTGGATGTGATCATCGGGTAGGTCGCGGGATCACCCAGCATCGTAGCAACCGCTGCCTTTGCCGTGGCCTCATCGGAATAAGAGATGCGCATCAGTAGCCGGAGCCTCAGCGAGTTGGCATATCTTCTCCACGCAGCAAGATTCCCGCCCAGCAGGATATCCTGGGATTTGAATACGCTCTGCACGTCGGTGGTCAACGTCGCGGAAGCCATCCAGGTGTTGATGCTCGCCAGATCGTTGATCAGGGTATCATAGATGGTCTTTGCATCATCAAAAGGCGCATAGCTGATCGTCCTGTCCGTATTCAACGAACCGGCCTTGAAAAAGGGAATGTCGCCGAAGAGATCCACCAGCTGTGCAGTCTGATCATCGAAGATGATCTTGGCGCATTGCAGATAGACAAGCTGTGCGCGTTGCTGGGCGGTATCGAGTGCGGCGTATGTTCTCTGGATTTCGCGATAGCTGCTCATAATACCCGGACCACTATAATTGTAGTCGATGCCCGCGGTGTTGGTCGAAGTGGCGCCAGCATAATAATGATCCCAACGGGATTCATTATAATTGATGTTTGGAATATACATCGACGAAGCCGGTGCTATAGCCGTGAGCTGGGAAAAAGCCCCGGTGGTAGGCATCACAGTCGTGGCATAATCCCAATAGGACGGATGGATCCGGGGATTGAGGACCATGCCGGTCAGCAATTTAGGAAGCGAACCCGTGTTGATCAGCTGGGCATTCACATAATCCGTCTGAAGTGTTTTTTTACAGGAGCTCAAACTACCTGTCAGCAGAAAAACACCAACTGCATATATCAAGACCTTTTTCATTACGAGCTGTTTTATTAATGTTTTAATCATATTCTACTAGAACTTCGCACGCAGGCTTACTCCAATGCTCCTTGTTGGCGCAGTCGATCCGCCATCGATGCCTTGGGCGAGCCACGACGATCCGACAGGCACTTCCGGATCGAGACCGTCAGGCAGCGTCTTGTAGAAATAGAACAGGTTTCTGCCGAAAACAGACAATTGGAGATTCTGGCAGAGCAGCTTGGAGGAGATCGACTTCGGGAAAGTATAGGTCAGCGTCGCTTCCCGCATCTTGATATAGCTGTTGTCATAAACGGCATTCTCATACAGACCATTCGTTTCCCAGTCCATCGTATTCTCATAATATTCGGCGGCAGGGATCACCTTGGTATTGACAGCACCCGTCTCCGTTACGCCGGGGATGATAACCCCGTCATGACGCGATCCATTCGGATTGGCCACATAGTTATTGCTGGCATCGTCGACAGCATCGTAAGCGATCCCGCCATGAGCGGCATCACGATATTTAAGCGTACTCTTGAACATTCCCGCCCCCTTCATATAATAAGTGGGGATGGAAACCAGCTTGCCGCCAAACCGGTAGTCGACCATCAGATCCAGCGTAAAGCTCTTATAGCTGAAGGAGTTGGAAAAACCGCCGATAATCTTCGGCATGATATTACCCTCGTATTGGTAACCATTGGTATTCACCGTGTACCAGCCATTGTCATCGATGATCGGATTGCCTTTGGCATCGACCGCCTTCGGATGCACATAGATATTACCAAGGGCATCGCCGGGTTTCGCGGAGATATTCAGATAACCGCCGTCCTGGCTGCTCAGCACGAGCTCCTTCAAACCATTGGGAAGATCGATCAGCTTATTGCGGTTGATCGCAAAGTTAAACCTGGCATTCCAACGAAAATTTCTGGTGATGAGCGGAGTAGCGGTAATCGCTGCCTCCACCCCATAGTTGGAAAGATCACCCGCATTGGCAAGCACCGAACTGGCGCCTGTAGAAGTCGGCGTATTCAGAAGTATGATCTGCCTATCCAACCGGTTATTGTAGTAACTGAGATCTAACCCGATCCGGTCATGCACAATATGCGTTTCCAAACCGATTTCGGCTTCACGTTTTCTTTCAGACTCGATCGCTTCATTACCGAAACTGCTGGACACCACATATTGATAAAGAATATTGCTGTTATTATAAGGCAGTGCCGGCTGATAATAACCAACATTGGCTTGGTAGAGGCCAGGGTGATTACCGACGATAGCATAGCTGGCTCTCAACTTGGCGTAATCGACCCAGGAAGGCATCTTCCAAAGATCGGAGAAGACAAAACCGCCATTCACACTTGGATAGAAATAGGTATCCTTACCCTGAGGCAATGTAGAGGACCCTTCATACCTGCCGGTTCCTTCCAGGTAAAGCCAGTTCTTATAGTTTATATCCAGGATGCCAAACGCCGCAACGTCCGACTCCCGGTAATAGCTATAACCCGTTGTTGCCGTCCCTACCGAGTTGTTGATATTAAAAAAATCCTCCTCTTGCAAACCGGTATTGGTCGACGATGTCTCTATCCGGTTAACCTGCTTACGGCCTGTGCCGCCCGCGGAAATGCTCAGACTGAGATCGTTGGTGATCTTCGGCGAATACGTCAGCAGAGCGTCGCCATAGAAGATATTGTACGTGCTCGATGTAATGTCGTACTGACCGGACGGCCCGACATATACCGGCTTGGTATTATGTTGTTTGTCTTCGGTAAATAAGTTGGTCATATCGCCGCCTACACGACCGCGGAATTTCCAGTTCTTCGCAATGGCCACATTCAGCGTAACGCTGTTGATAAACCGGTTTTGCGTTTCGTCATAGCTGTCCCTCAACGCCGTCCACAGATAATCCATCAGCTGCGTAGCCCTGAAGCTGTAGGGGAATTGCAGATTCTGGTCATAGCCTTGAGTACTATGGCTCACATATTTATACCCATCCGGCGTCTGATACTTATTGAAGAACGTCTTCATGTCATCAGCCCGGCTAAAGAAACCACCATATGAACCAAAGATCTGGTTCATCAACACCGGCCGGTTATGCGTAAAGTTGTAGTTGTAAGTAGACACCAGGTCGACACTTACCCGGTCGTTTAGCTTCAACGTTCCATTGAAGTTGAAATTATTTTTATTCAGATCTGAGCCCGGCACAATCCCCTTATAATCGAATCGGTTGTACGAGAACCGGAAACTACCTTTATCGCCGGCGTTCGAAACGGCGACATTGGCGCTGGAATTATAACCTACCTGGAAAAAGTCGCGGTAGTTATTGGGTTGTGCTACATAAGGCCGCATCGTTCCATCCCAGTACCGTACCGTCGAGCCATCGAATTTCGGCCCGAACTCTGCATAAGAATTCCAGTAGGGATGATGATAGCTGTCCTGCGTGGACCAGCCGTCGAAAGTAGCGATCCCGTTGGCGACGTTTGTCTGGGCGTCATAACCCGGCCCATATTCATTTTGATAGTCGAGGCTATTCTGAAGCCGCTCCTGGTCATAATTATAATTCACATCGACACCAAGTCCCCTGGATTTCGTGCCTTTTTTCGTAGTAATGACGACGACGCCATTGTTGGCTTCGGAACCATACAGCGCGGCCGCACTCGCACCTTTCAGTACCGTCAGGCTCTCGATGTCATCGGGATTGATATCCAGGACCCCGTTGCCCTCGATCCGGGTATCGGAATAATAGCCGTTATTATTGGCTTTGTTGGACAATGGGCCGGAGAGATCGTTGTACGAGCGAATAGGAATTCCATCCAGCACATACAGTGGTTGAGTATTCAGACCCAGCGAAGATACGCCCCTGATCTGCACATTCACCGCGCTGGATGCGCCGCCCGGAGCGGTCGTAATCTTCACGCCGGCTGCCTTACCATACAAGGCAGATGCAAAGTTGGTGTTGCCGCTCTCGGTAAGATCCTTTGCCGTCACCGTACTCACGGCATAACCCAGCGAGCGGGCCTGCTTCTTGATACCCAGCGAGGTAACCACCACTTCATCCAAAGAGCTGGTAGCCTCCGGTTTCAGGACGATATCCATACTGGCTCTCGACCCGACTTTGAACTCTTGCTGCCCATAGCCCACAGCACTAAAAATAAGGGTATTCGCCGGCGAAGCCTCGACCTTGAAGACACCGGACGCATCCGTGGTCGTTCCGATAGAGGTGCCCTTTACCATGACCGTAACCGCCGCCATAGGCGCTCCGGTACTGTCCTTGACGACGCCGGTGATCACCGGCTTCGCCTGCCCGAACGTGACAAGACTCCCTGTGCAAAAGAACAACAGGAGCATCAAGGCAATTCTTGATTTCAACATAACAGTGTTGTTTTGGTTTTTTAAAATTGTGACTTGTGTTTAAGAATGATTCGCATTATCCATAACCAGGGCCGCCGCTCCAATGATCTCGGCATCGTAGCCCAGGGTACTGATTTCTATTTGTGTGTTGACCGCCAGACGGGGGATACAGTGTTCATTCAACGCCTGCTGAATAGGTACCTGCCAGATCTTGCCCGCCGAAGCGCCTCGTCCGCCCAGGATAATAGTTTCCGGATTAAGCAGGTGAATCAGGATAGCAACGCCCCTGCCGATATTATAGCCGGATTCGGATAAGAGTTCTACGGCAAACTTGTCGCCTTTGCCCGCGGCATTGATCACGGAAAAAGAAGCGCGATCTAAATTGTCGGTCAGCTGTTCCTTCGTCATCATCGTCGCCCGCCCTTTACTGATACCCTCCAACGCCTTCTCCACAGTGACCACCAGCGAAGCCTCGGTTTCCAGGCAACCCATCTTACCACAAGAACAGAGCTTGTTGTTCGAGAACAGGGGTAAATGACTGAACTCCCCCGCAAACCCATTATATCCTCTGAAAAGCTCGCCGTTTAATATCAACCCGAGACCGATACCCCAACCCAGGTTCACCACCATCGCACTCTTCTTGTTCCGCGCAGCGCCAAAACTCAGCTCGGCCAGCGCTATCAGGCTGGAATCGTTCTCGATGAACGTCGGCAACCCCACCCTCTCCTTTATATATTGGGAGATATTCGTGTCCCCCGAAGTCAGGAAAGAATAGTTGATGCCCTTCCTGGAATCCACAAAACCCGGCATCCCAATGCCAATCCCTACGATCTTCGCCTTGTCTATGCCAGACCGCCGGATATGCTCCCGCAAACAGTCGGCCAGCGTCTCGAGGGCCTTCGGATTTTTCGCCAGATGCAGCTCGACCTTCTCGGGCTCGGAAACATTCCGGCGCTGCATATCCATGATGACGATCCGGGTGAACAGCTGATCCATCGCAACAGCAACCGTATACTTCCGGTCCGGCCGGATAGAGTACATCTGCGGCCTTCTGCCCCCCGTGGACGGCGCATACCCGATCTCGACAACATCCCGGTCCCTGATCAATTCGTTGACCATCTTCATCGTCAAGGGCAGACTAGTCTCTATTTTAGCACTCAGATCGGAACAGGACAAAGCACTTGCGAAGTACAATTGTTTGATAATCTTTTCCTTGTAAAGCAAGCTTTTCTCGCGCATATAGGTAGTTAGTAATGGCCCTTTGCTCTATTTTAATTTAAAGTTAAGAAACTTTTATAAAAACTTTAAAAACTAATTAACTTTTTTTAAATAGTTGCCCTTACTTCCTGCGCACCGCCGCTTAACAAATCCCGAAACCAAAAACCCGAACGCTTGATCGTTCTAAGCTGGGTCTCGAAATCTACATGGATAAGCCCAAACCGTGCGCGGTACCCCTCGGCCCATTCGAAATTATCCATGAGCGTCCAGGCAAAATACCCTTTGATATTGACGCCTTCTTTTTTTGCGCGTAACAGCGCGAGTAGATATTGCTGATAGTAGTCGATCCTCGCCTGGTCATCGACGACGCCATTCATCAATACATCCTTAAAAGCGGCCCCGCTCTCGCTGACGATGATCTCCTTGACCCCGCCATACAGCCAGAACCGTTTTAAGATGCGATAGAAACTGTCGGGATTGATCTCCCACCCCATCGCCGTGTACGGCACGCCCCGGCTGGCAGCCTTCACCTCGGAAGCCTGGACGATCGGGATGAGCGGATTGTATCGGATGACCACTGGAAAATAGTTCTGGATACCGATGAAATCGAAGTTGAATTGCATCCGCTCGGTATATTTCCAGCTGCGGTTATGGAGTTCCAGTCGCTCCAGGAATTTAAAATCTTCCCGCGGATAGCCACGCCCCAGCGTCGGCTCGATAAAAAGCCGGTTCATTAATATATCCATCCGCTTGGCCGCCTGGATATCCTCGAAGGAATTAGTGTAGGGTACGATCTCGGAACACGAAAAACTGGTTCCTATATGCGCTTCCGGGACCAGCTGCCGCAGGATACGCCCCCCCTCGGCCTGCGCCAGCGCGGCATGGTGGATCGCCGGCAGGAAATTCGAAAGCCCTAGCCTCCCCGGAGCATGACGGCCAAGCATATAACCCAGGCTGGTAAACCCAAAAGGTTCGTTGAGCACGATCCAGTTCTTCACCTTCGCGCCATATTCCGTGGCGCACAACGTCGCAAACCGGGTAAACCATTTGAGCATGAGATGGCTCGTCCACCCTCCCTCCTTCTCCAACGCCACCGGCAGATCCCAATGATAAAGGGTCAGATAGGGTATCAGCCCCACCTTCAGACATTCGTCGATCACCCGGTGATAGAAGTCGATGCCCTCCTTGTTGACACGACCAATCCCCTCCGGCAGGATCCGCGCCCACGATATGGAAAATCGGAAGACCGAAAAACCCAGCGCCTTGGTAACAAGGATGTCGTCCTTATAGCGATGATAGAAATCGCAGGCCACCGCAGGCTTGCCGCCGCCCTTGATCTTGCCCTGCCGGCGGGCAAAAACATCCCAGATGGATGGCCCCTTGCCATAACTGTTCCAGGCCCCTTCGTTCTGCGCAGCCGCAATCGCTACACCCCATAAAAAATCATCGCCGAACTCTTTGGCATTCAGTTTATACAGTTGATTCACCAAGGGTGGAACATTTTGGCCGCAAATTTTGCCCAAACCGGCTTATGCCTATATTAAGATTGAGTTATCTTTTCCAGCTCCGCCCCCGGCTGGCTCATCCTATCGCAAGGCCCGCTAACTCCGACCCCGGCTCCGTCCACTTCACGGAAAGATCCCGGTGAAACCATGTCAGCTGCCTCTTCGCATACTGACGCGTATTCGTCTTGATCGCCCCGACCGCCGCGTCCAGCGAATAATGCCCGTCGAAATACGCAAAAAGCTCCTTATACCCGACCGTCTGCAACGCATTATGCGCCCTGTAGGGCAACAGCCGCTCGGCCTCCGCAAGTAATCCCGAAGCCATCATCTGGTCTACCCGCTGATCGATCCGCTGATTCAGCTGCTCCCGCGGAAGGGTAAGCCCGATAGTCCTGATCTGGAATGGGCGCTGCCGGGGCTCCCGGTTCCTAAAGGCTAGTATAGACTGTCCGGTCGATAAACGCACCTCCAGCGCCCGCATCATCCGTTGCGGATTCTGTATCTCTCCGGCCGCATAAAAAGCCGGGTCATATTTCTGTATCTCGCTCTGCAGCCATTCGAGCCCATGCTCTTCATAATGCAGCCGGACATGACTGCGGATACCCTGGTCCACGGGCGGGATCGCATCCAGCCCATTGGTAAAGGCCCGGATATAAAGCCCCGTGCCGCCCACCATGACCACATAAGGCGAGCGCCTGAAGATGTCCTGCGTCCACTGCAAGGCCAACTCTTCAAAGGTCGCGGCATTGACCTCGTCCGTTATGGAATGTGAATCGATAAAATAATGCTTGACGGTGGACAGCTCGGCGGCCGAAGGTTTGGCCACACCGATATCGAGCTCCCGGTAACACTGCCGGGAATCGGCAGAAATGATCTCTGTCTTTAAGACGCGGGCCAGACGCACGGCAGCAGCCGTTTTACCGACAGCCGTAGGCCCGACGATGATGATGACGGTCGGAGACATGGGTTAGACGATATCTTCTTCTGCGCTTTCATCACCTTCGCCTTCCCCTTCCCCTTCTCCTTCTTCGGATTCTCCTTCCTCACCCTCTTCCCCGAATCCCTCCGTACCCTTGGTCAGATCGTATTTCTCTTCTATTTCGGTTAATTTGTCGCCAACCAATCCCTTGGTGCCATATTGAGAGGGCGCGATACCTTCCGTCTTGACGACGGCGGGATAATCCAGCTTGGCCGTTTCTTCTTTGGAGACATTGATCAGCTCCACCAAAAAACTCCAGTTCTTGACGAAATCGTAGACGTAGATGAATTTCTGATTGGGGTCGCGGATCTCGGAACCGATGGTGGTATCCGCCATCAGCAAGGGCTCCGCCTTGTAAGGTTTATCATATTTTTCAAGCGAGATCTCCCGGCCGCGCTGCCAGTGATCATTGCTGCGAAAAAAGGTGGCCTGGTGCTTGCTGTCGAATTCATAGGCTTTCAGGATCACCTGGTGAAGTTGCAGAAAGGATTGTGTGTGCCTGACTGCTACATCCCTGTAAATACTATCATCCTCCTCGAAATAGACCCGGAATTTCAATATCGCCATGGCTGCAATTCAATTTTGAGTTCACAAGATACATAAATTCAACAATTTTGCTAGTCCGCTGCCCGACCCCTGCTTTGCTGTGTTTTACCACGCCCAACTCCCGGTTTTAACGGCGCTCCATTCGCTATTTTACCACGAATATTTCCCCCGTCCAACAGTGCCCTTTGGACTATTTCACCACCGTCAAATGCAGTTCCGCCGCCTTCCGCAGCATGAAAGCATGGGCCGCTTCATAGTTATTCTCGATTACCCCATCGAGTATCGCCTCGCGGATCGCATTCTTGATCTCCCCGACCACACGCCCCGGCGGCAACCCAAAGGTCTCCATGATCATTTCCCCCGTTACCGGCGGCTGCCAGTTGCGTATCCGGTCTTTTTCCTCGACATCCCTGAGCCGCTCCCGCACAAGCTCGAAATTTTCCAGGAAACGCTTCACCTTCTGCTTATTCTTCGACGTAATATCCGCCTCGCAAAGGGTCATCAACGCATCGATATCATCGCCCGTATCGAAAAGCAGCCGGCGAATGGCCGAATCCGTGATATTCTCTTTGGTCAGGCTGATCGGTCGCAGATGATATTCGACCAGCTTCTGCACAAACTTCATCTTCTCGTTCAACGGCAGCTTCAGCCGCGTAAAGATCTTCGGCACCATCCGCGCACCGACCACCTCATGCCCATGAAAGGTCCACCCATGCCCCTGCTCGAATTTTTTCGTCGCCGGCTTCCCGATATCATGCAGGATCGCCGCCCAGCGCAACCAGAGATCATCCGTATGGGGAGCGATGTTATCCAGCACCTGCAGCGTATGATAGAAATTGTCTTTGTGCCCCATCCCGTCGATATATTCCGCGCCGGCCAACTCGACCATCTGCGGAAAGATGATCTTCAGCAGCCCGCTCCGGTAAAGCAGATCGAATCCGATGGAAGGTTTTACGGCCATGATGATCTTGTTCAGCTCATCCGTGATCCGCTCCTGCGACACGATCTTGATCCGGTGCGCATCTTCTGTGATCGCCTCTAAAGCCCGCCGGTCGATGGCAAACCCCAGCTGCGTGGCAAAACGGATGGCCCGCAACATCCGGAGCGGATCGTCGGAGAAAGTCCGGAGCGGATCCAGCGGCGTGCGGATCAATTTTGCCTGCAGATCGGCCAACCCGTTAAAAGGATCAATAAGCTTGCCATAATCGGCCGCATTCAAGCTGATGGCCATGGCATTGATGGTAAAATCGCGCCGGAGCTGATCGTCCTCGATAGTCCCGGGTTCGACATCCGGTTTCCGGCTTTGGGCACGATAGCTCTCTTTCCGGGCCCCGACAAATTCTATCTCCCAGTCGCTCCACCGGATCTGCGCCGTACCGAAATTCTTGAACCACGCCACAGTAGGCCGCGGGTGAAGGCCCTCGGCAACCTTATGCGCCAACGCGATGCCGTCGCCTGCACAGACGATATCGGCATCCTTGGTGGGCCGGCCGATCAGCTTGTCCCGGACAAAACCGCCGATCAGATACGCAGGAGTTCCCAGATCAGCGGCGGCACGGGCGATCTTCTCGAAGACAAAACGTTCTTTTTCTGTGCAGTTGATATCCATATCGGTCGGGGCCTCAGCCCTTCAATGTTTGTAAAAGTTGTACGTCCTCTATCTTTCGCGCGCAATTAAAATGCCCCTGCGGACACGCCCTGTATCCATGCAGTCCACAAGGCCGGCAGCTCAGCGGCTCCTCGATCTCAACGACAAAACTCCGCGAAGACAGCGGCCCGAACCCGAACCCGGGTATCGTAGAGCAATATACCGCCGTCACCGGCGCATCGACAGCCGAAGCAAAATGCATCGGCGCCGAATCGTTCACATAATTCATGACGGCATCCCGCATCAACGCCGCGGACTGCAGAAAGCTGAGCTGCCCGGCCAGGCTGATTCCCGCCCCGGCCTCCGCAAGGATCCGTTCACAAAGCGCCCTGTCGCCGGAGGCCCCCAATAAATAAACCCTATACGCCGCTCCGCCTCCGGCTCCGCGGCGCCCAAGCTCCCTCAAAAAATCTACCCACTTCTCCGCCGGATACTGCTTCGTAAACCAAACTGACGCCGGCGAGACGGTAATATAAGGCCTGTCTTTATATGGAGCCACCTTCTGCAGATCCGCCGCCGTAGGATACAACCGCGGCATCGCCGGCCGGTCATCGGTAAACGCCGCGATCAACGCCTGGTTTCGCTCCACCTCATGTACCGTAGGACCCGCAGGAATATGCCCGGGCTCCGCCGGCGCACTGATCACATGCGGGATCCGCCGGTTAAAAAAACTGCTCAAAGGATTTTTGTCGAATCCGATCGTCTCGCCCCCGCCCGACAACGCCGTCAGCAAACCCGTAGCCGCAAACCGCTGTACATTGATGACCTTGTCATAACGTTGCCGCCGGACCCGCCGCATCATCGTCCATAAATTCTTCAGCTTATTTTGCTTTTTGTCCCATACCAGCGTCTCGTGTAACCACGGATGCCCCGCAAACAAACCTTCATTGCCTTTCCGTACCAAAAGATCTATTTCGGCATCGGGAAAACAAGCATGAAGCTTTTCTAAAAGCGCGGTGGCCAGCACCACATCGCCGATAAAAGCAGTTTGTATTACGAGGAATTTCTGCACGGGACAAATTTACTTCATTATCGCCGTATGACCGTAACCGTGCCGTCTGCATTCCATTTTACAATAGCCGACGCCTCCTTCGGCTCGACATCGTCCCGCCGATGCTCCACCACATGATCGACTCCCGCAACCACCCGCGGATCGATCTGGTGAAAAAATGCCGGCGACGGCTCGCCCGAAATATTCGCGGAAGTGGAAACTATCGGCTTTCTAAACCGTTTGATCAGATGTTTACAAAACACATCGTCGACGATCCTGATCGCGATCGTTCCATCCTCATTCACCAAATTCCGGGCAAATCCAATAGCCCCCTCATAAATAACAGTCGTCGGCTTGGTGACGGTTTTTAAATAATCGAATACCCGCAGATCGGGCTGCGTAGTATATTTCAGGATATCCCGCTCATCCGCCATCAGCACGATCAGGCTCTTGGCCGCCTCGCGCTGCTTCAGCGCATAAACCCGCGCCACCGCCGCGGAATTGGTCGCGTCGCAACCGATCCCCCAGATCGTATCGGTGGGATAAAGAATGAGCCCGCCCGCCGCCAGCACCCGAAGCGCCTCCTCGATGTCTTTGTCGAAGTCCATGCTAGTCATTGCCAAAAATTATCCCGCCTCCGCGAGAGCCGCAAAAATAGGTTAAGTTTGCAACTCAAATTCGAAAAATGGAATTGGAACTACTGATCACTGAAGCCTGGACCAACCGGGATCTATTGAAAGACGCAAAATATTCCGACGCCGTCCGCGCCGTCATCGAAGAAGTCGACAAAGGCCGCCTCCGCGTAGCCGCCCCCCGCCAAACGCCCAAAACCGAAACCACGCCGGGTGCCGAACCCTCCTCCTGGACCGTGAACGAATGGATCAAACAAGCCATCCTCATGTACTTCGGCATCCAGCAGATGCAGACCTGGGACCTCGCCCCCTTCGAATTCTATGACAAAATGCTGTTGAAAAAAGACTATAAATCCCTCGGCGTCCGCGCCGTGCCCCATGCCGTAGCCCGCTATGGCGCCTACCTGGCAAAGAACGTCGTGCTCATGCCCAGTTACGTAAACATCGGCGCCTACGTCGACCAGGGAACTATGGTCGACACCTGGGCCACCGTCGGCAGCTG
>DASZOW010000407.1:0-3417 GCA_035550615.1 Puia sp. | reverse complement strand
ATCTTACGAAAGCGGCCGGAGGCCGTGTCGCCCGGCAGGGCGGACAAAACCCAGATACATGAGAAACAGACTTGTTATTTTATCGGTTTTTCTTACGGCCCGTTTTTTCGCTGTTGCGCAGGCGCCGCATGATACGACGTATTTTCTCCACCCCGATCGCGTTTTTGACGGCGAGCAGATGCACGAAGGCTGGGCCGTCATCGTCCAGGGACGTACCATCGAAGCGGCGGGTCCGGCGTCTACGCTTCATGTCCCTTCCGGCGCCGTGGTGATAGAGTTACATGGAGCTACGTTGATGCCCGGGTTGATCGAAGGGCATAGCCATCTTTTTTTGCATCCTTATAATGAAGTTTCATGGAATGACCAGGTGTTGAAAGAATCGCGTGCCGAGCGTACCGCGAGAGCCGTGGTCCATGCCCGGCAGACCCTGCTGGCCGGGTTTACGACGACGCGGGATCTTGGGACCGAAGGCTGCATGTATGACGATGTCGGGCTTAAGCAGGCGATCGAGAAGGGAGTGATCCCTGGTCCGAGGATCATTTGTGCGACGAGGGCGATTGTCGCTACCGGCAGTTATGGGCCGAAGGAGCTTGCCTACGATATCGAGTCGCCACATGGGGCGGCGGAGGCAGACGGCGTGGAGGGGTTGACCCATGAGGTCAGAACGCAGATCGGCAAGGGGGCCGACATAATCAAAGTTTATGCCGATTACCGGTGGGGGCCGAATGGAACGGCGGAGCCTACGTTTACGGTGGAGGAATTGAAGAAGGTGGTGGAGGTCGCTCACAGCAGCGGGCGGTTGGTGGCAGTCCATACCTCAACCAGGGAAGGATTGCGCAGGGCGATCGAAGCCGGCGTCAATACCATCGAGCATGGTGATGGCGGTACTCCCGAGCTGTTTGCCTTAATGAAGGCCAAGGGCATCGCGCTTTGTCCGACGTTGGCGGCGGGCGATGCGATCCAGCAGTATATGGGTTGGCGGAAGGGTATAGATCCCGAGCCTGAGCGGATCAAAGAAAAACGCGCGAGCTTCAAGGCCGCGATGGCGGCGGGGGTCACCATCCTGATGGGCGGCGATGTCGGCGTATTCTCGCATGGCAACAATGCCATGGAGATGGAGGATATGGTCGACTATGGCATGAAGCCGCTGGATGTGTTGCGTGCTGCTACCTCGGTGAATGCGGATGTGTTTCGAATCGCTTCGCGGGTTGGGCGGATCAAGGCGGGGTTGCTGGCGGATATCGATGTCGTGCAGGGAGATCCTTCCACGCATATTTCGGATGTCCGCAAAGTTGTCTGGGTGATGAAGGGTGGGATAATTTATAAGCCGGATCCGAAGCCGGGCCTGTGAGCGTGCGGCTTAACGCGTATATTGTTTGATCAGCGCGGTGTGATCAGGATATTGTGCGGCCAGGGTTTCCTGTTTGGCAAGCTCGAACTCAGCAAAATCGAAACCGGGTGCGACGGAGCAGCCTACCAGCGCATATTCGCTGCCGGGGGCGGGTGCGGATGCGAACCAGGAGCCCGCGCGTACGACCGTTTGGAAAGATTCACCCTGATCGATATTCTGGCCGAGGTGATGTTCGGTGAGCCGGCCGTTGTGTCCGAGCTCATAGATGGTCAGCGGGTCGCCGTAATAAAAATGCCAGATCTCGTCGGAGGCGATGCGGTGGAAGGCGGAGAACTGGCCTTTTGCGAGCAGGAAATAGATATGGGTCGCGGCGGGGCGGGAGCCCTGGAAGAACAGGGGAAGGGCCGTTTTCGGCAGCTTGAGGTCGGCGCGATAGACTTCGCGGAATGCGCCTCCTTCCACGTGTGGCGTCATGTGCAGCTTATCGATCCAGTAGGAAGCGGGCGGTTGCATTCTTTTTGTTCTACTGTTGTTCGATCACCACGTTGGCGGCATACTGGTCTGCAATCGAGTCTTTGATATGACTGGTGTCCTGCGGCAAGGCGGCTATCGGGAAATAGAGTTTGAAGAAGGAGGAGTCCCTGGTTTCTATCCTGATGTTCAGCTGATAGCCCAGCAGCTGGTTATAGCGACGGAGGGCATGTCCTTTGTTCGGCGTGCGCAGGATCACGAAGTGATAGAGGTATTGACCGGCTGTGGGGACGGGGTCATGGCGAATGATCGGCGCAGGTGTCGGGGGTGGGGTTGCCGCTGTGGCGTCGGCTTTGGCCGTGTCTTTTTTCGCCAGGGCCGTATCCGTTAGCGTCCGGGCTGCTATGGCGGTGGTGGTGGTCGTGGTATCCGCCGATTTTGTGGCGGGTGTATCGGGGATGACCGTGGCGCGGTTCTCGGCCGACTGGTCTACGAAATTATTCCGTTCATAGAGCCGGTAGCCGCCATAGCCGACGACGATAACCCCCGCAATCAGCAGGAGGAGCAGCATCGTTTGGCGTTGTCTGACGTTGTCGGCTTTAGGCTCTTCGCGTGGGGGTTCGTCATAGGTATTACGGGTTCGGTCGGCGGCGGGGGTTCTGTGGCGTTCTCCGCCGGCGGGTTCGTCGAGGCGGGGGATGAGGTATTCGCCGGGGGTGAAGTCGAGCTTGCCTTCCTTGTTTTTGATAAGGGTGCCGATCCCTTCCAGATAAAAGGGTTTGCCGATGTTCAGCAGCTGGCGGCCGGTGGTCAGATAGAAGTCGAGGTCGGCGGCGGCCAGGGATTTCATTTTACCGGTATGTTCCTTGATATAGGAGATCAGGGCATCGTCGGGGGTAAAGATGCTGACATTTTTGAATTGGATGCCGGTGGCGGGCATTTGTCCGGTCCGGTCCGATTCCTGGGGGATCACGGCGGCTGGGTCGAGGGTGAAGCTGCCGATCCCTGGCAGGTCCAGCTTGCGTGTCTGATATAAAAACTGCGAGAGTAATTGTGGTAGTTTCAAATAATCGGATTTTGGGACAGGTTAAAGATAAAGAACTTTCATCTACTTACACGTAACTTTGTGGAAACTAATGGTCCTGACCGTGGGTTGGGCCGGTTTTCGAGTATGTTATCCAAGCAAGAAAAAGATTTTATCCGGTATTGGGAGCAGAACCGGCTGCGGCGGAAGAAGACGGGGCGGCAGTTCCTTTTGGGGATACCGGCGGGGCTGGTGATCGTGATCCCGATCCTGCTGAACCTGTTATCGGGGTGGGATAAGCGGGCCGATATGGAGGCCAACAGCCAGGAGTTCAATCCGGGGGTGTTGTTGGTGGCGTTATTGCTGATCGTGGGGTTTACGGCTATTTTCTGGCAGCGGCATCAGTGGGATCAGTTGGAGCAGCGGTATCTGGAGTTGCTGGCGCGGGAGGAGAGGTTGCGGCAGGTGGAGGGTGGGGAGGTTG
Source organism: Puia sp. (assembly GCA_035550615.1). Lineage (GTDB taxonomy): Bacteria > Bacteroidota > Bacteroidia > Chitinophagales > Chitinophagaceae > Puia. The sequence continues at coordinate 87 of DASZOW010000407.1, read as the reverse complement.
GCGATTCCGCGACCGGGCAGGGGGGAGGCGGCGATCCGGCGACTGGGCAGGTGGAAGGCGGGGATCGGGCGGTGGGGCAGGGAGATG
>DASZOW010000406.1:0-6086 GCA_035550615.1 Puia sp. | reverse complement strand
CGTAAGCCATTATTCAGATTTTCTCTATCGATTTATTTTATCTTCCGGTTCATCAGGCCATCAGTTCCCGCGGATCGGTGACCACGCCGGTCACTGCCGCTGCTGCTGCAGCCAGCGGGCTGGCGAGCATGGTTCTGGCGCCTGGTCCCTGTCGTCCTTCAAAGTTCCGGTTGCTGGTGCTGACGGCATATTTGCCGGCCGGTATCTTGTCGTCATTCATCGCCAGGCAAGCGGAGCATCCGGGTTGACGCAGCTGGAAGCCCGCCGCCGTCAGGATATCCAGGATGCCTTCGTCCTTGATCTGCTGCTCGACGATATGACTCCCGGGCACGATCCACGCAGTAACGCCAGGCGCAACATGCCGGTCCTTGACGATCGAAGCAAAAGCTCTGAAGTCTTCGATGCGGCCATTGGTGCAGCTGCCGATGAACACATAATCTACTTTCTTCCCCAGCATGGCGTCGTCTTCGCGGAAACCCATATAATCCAGCGATTTTTCATAGCTGGCCTTGCTGCCGCCCGAAGCCTGCGCCAGGGGAATATGCTGGGTAATGCCGATGCCCATGCCCGGGTTGGTCCCGTATGTGATCATCGGTTCGATATCGGCAGCGGAAAAATGATATTCTTTGTCGAATACCGCGCCGTCTTCCGTCGGCAGGGTCTTCCAGTAGGCCAGCTTCTTGTCCCACTCGGCGCCGGCAGGCGCTTTCTCACGGCCTTTGATATAGGCGAAGGTCGTCTCGTCGGGAGCGATCATGCCGCCGCGGGCGCCCATCTCGATGCTCATATTGCAAACCGTCATCCGGCCTTCCATGCTCATATTCTCGAATACTTCACCGGCAAATTCTACAAAATAGCCCGTAGCCCCCGCGGCCGTCAAACGGGAAATGATATACAGCACCACATCCTTCGGCGTAATGCCGCGACCCAGGCGGCCGTCGACCTTGATCCGCATCTTCTTCGGCTTGGGCTGCATGATGCACTGGGAGGAAAGGACCATCTCTACTTCCGAGGTGCCGATGCCGAACGCGATGGCGCCGAAAGCTCCATGGGTGGACGTATGGCTGTCGCCGCAGACGATCGTCATCCCCGGAAGGGTGATCCCGTTCTCGGGACCTACGACGTGGACGATGCCATTCTTGGGATTACCCAGCCCCCAGTGTGAAATGCCATACTTCCCGGCATTGACTTCCAGCGCTTTCAGCTGGTTGGCGGACAGCGGGTCCTGAACAGGCAGATGCTGGTTGATGGTAGGCGTGTTGTGGTCGGCCGTGGCAAAGGTCTTTTCGGGGAACATCACCTTCAGATGACGGCTCTCGAGACCCAGAAAAGCCACAGGACTGGTCACTTCATGGATAAAATGACGGTCGATAAAAAACACGTCGGGGCCATCCGTGATCTTCCTGACCACATGCGAATCCCACACTTTGTCGAATAATGTAGCAGGCATCTTGCTCAATTTTTTATCATTTAAAGAAGACGCAAAATTCTTAAATAATATCCACATTCTAAGGTTTTCTGGTAGATTTTTTCGAATCGAGCCGCGGGACCGGCGGATAGTCTTAACTTGGTCGCTCTAAAGCGGCCCGCATGCCTGAATCGCTTCTGCCCGAAGGAAAAGAAAAATTCTTCTACACCCTCGTCGAACACCATCAAGGCATTATCGCCCTGCTCGATGAGCAATTACGCGTCCGCTTCCGCAGCGCCTTCGGAGAAAAAAGCACCGGCTGGTCCAACGAAGAGATAAAGGCGGCTCCCAATGACTATACCGACACCGAAGTGCTCGACGAGGTGCGCGCCGTTTACGCCGAGGCCATCGCCAATCCGGGTTTGACGATTCCCATCACCACCCGGATGAAACACAAGAACGGGCAATACATCTGGCTCCAGGGGACCGTGACGAATAAGCTGCAGGACCCGGACATCCGCGGGATCATCGTGAGCCTGCAAGACGTGACATCGCAAAAGATGGCCGAAGAAAAGCTCCTCCGGCTAAACCGGCTCTATTATTTTATGAGCCAGATGAACCAGGCGATCGTAAAAGCCCCGGATGCCACAACGCTGTTCGCGGAGGCATGTCGCATTGCCGTAGAAGCAGGCCAGTTCAGAATGGCCTGGATCGGATTGATCGACGAGACCACTAACCGCGTAATCCCCGTGACACACGCGGGCGAGGAAGCCGATTACCTTTCGCGCATCAGGGTCATTTCAATGGCAGGCCCGCCGGAAAGCATGGGACCGGGCGGCCGGGCGCTCCGGGAAGACAGACCCATTATATGCAATGACATCGAATCGGCCCCCGAAATGGCCCCCTGGCGGGAAGCGGCCCTGGACAGGAACTATCTTTCGTCCATAGGCTTGCCGCTAAAACGATCCGGCAGGATCGTCGGCCTCTTCTCGCTTTACGCCGGCAAAAAGAATTTTTTCGATGCCGAACAAACGACCCTGCTCCGGGATATGGCCAACGATATTTCCTTTGCCTTGGAGCTGTACGAACAGGAGACACGCCGCAAACAAGCCGAACAAGAACTGCTTCAGAGCAAACTGAGCTACCAGACGCTTACCGAAGCCTCTCCGGTAGGCATCTTCCATACCGACGCCGCCGGCCTGACCACCTATGTAAATCCGCGATGGTGCCAGATCACCGGCATACCGCCTGAAAAAGCGCTCGGCAACGGCTGGCTCGAAGCCGTGTATCCGGCAGACCGCGAACGGCTGTTCCTGGAATGGGACAATGCCACCAGGGACCAGAGGACTTCCATCACTGAATACCGGTTTATCCGTCCCGATGGCTCGATCCTGTGGGTGCTCGGACAAGCCGTACCGGAAAAAGGTATCGACGACCACATCCTCGGCTATGTCGGCACTATTACCGATGTCACCGATCTTAAAAAGGCTAAAGAGGAATCTGATAGCGCCAAACAGGAGATCTCCGACAAGGAGCGCCGCTTCAGGGCCCTCATCGAGCACAGCAGCGACGGCCTGACGATCCTTGCCGAAGATGGAAGAGCTCTGGACATCAGCCCAATGGGAGAAAAGATCATGGGCTATCCGCGGGAAAGCCTCCTTGGCAAAGTAAGAAGCGATCTGGTCTATCTCGAAGATGGCCCCCTCCTGGCGAGCACTTTTCAAACGGTCCTCGCCAGCCCCGGACAAGCTATCAGCATCGAATACCGGCTCCTCCTCCCCGACGGAAGTTGCCGCTGGCTGGCCGCAACCTACAAAAATCTGCTACACGAACCCTATCTCAAAGGTATCGTCGTCAATTACCGGGATATCACGGAAAAAAAGAATGCCGAGATCGCACTGCAAAAGAGCGAAATGCGCTATCGCCGCGCGGAATCCATCGGCAAAATAGGTCACTTCGAATGGGACACGAAGAAAGACTCGATCACCTGGTCGGATGAGCTTTATCGGATCACGGGAATTGACAAATCGATCGTTGGCATCCGATATGACGAATTACTGGAAAGACTTCATCCGGACGACAGAGCGGGCTTCATCGCTGCCAACAACGCAGCATTGACCAAAGGGGAAAAGGTCGACGTCGTCCATCGGCTCATTACCCCGAAAGGCCAGACAAAATATGTACATGCACAGGCAGAGCTTGTACCTGACGAAGAAGGAGTACCCCGATACGTCGCAGGAACCGTGCAGGACATCACACAGGAGATGATCGCCAAAAACCAGCTCATCAACGAACGGAACCTTTCTGATTCTATTATCAATAGCCTCCCTGGCATTTTTTATCTGTTTACCCGGGAAGGCAAATACCTCCGCTGGAACCAAAACCTCGAAAAGGTCTCCCAATACACCGCAGAAGAAGTGGCGAATATGCACCCCGGCGATTTTCTCGACGACGAAGAAAAGGAGTTCGTAGCCGCGAAGATCGAAAACGTCTTTCTCACGGGTGAAGACTCCGTTTTGGCGAACTATGTACGAAAAGACAAAAAAAAAATACCCTATTATTTTACCGGCAGATCTATCTTGTACGAGGGGAAACAATGTCTGCTTGGAGTAGGCCTGGATTTTTCCGACAGGGTCGCCGCACAGGAAAAGGTCAAAAAAGCTACCCAGCAGCTGCGTGAGCTGGCCGCCCACCTCCAGAATATCAGGGAAGAGGAACGTATCGAGATCGCCCGCGATATCCATGACGATCTCGGGCAGCAGCTGACAGCTGTACAAATAGCGATCTTCCGGCTCTCAAAACAATTGAAACCGGATCAGGCACTGGAAAAACAGCTGGAGAGCATCACCAATATGATCGCACAGGTGATCGGCTCCATCCGCCGCATCTCCACCCAACTCCGGCCCGCCGTACTCGACGACATCGGCCTCGTTGAAGCCATGAAATGGCAAACGGCTGAATTTGAAAAAAAGTTCTCGATTTCCGTCACCGCGTCTTTCTGCGAGACCCCCGATGACTTACCGCAGAATATCGCCGTTAACCTGTTCCGTATCTACCAGGAAACACTGACCAATATCGCCCGGCATGCGGAAGCCACCCGGGTGCAGGTGCGGCTCAGCTCCGACCGCGACCATATCACGCTCGAAGTGCAGGACGATGGCAAAGGCTTTGACGAAGAAATGATAAGCTCCAAACGCACGCTCGGACTGCTGGGAATGAAAGAACGGACGCTGATGATCGGCGGCGACTTCCAGGTCAGCTCTCAACCCCAAAAAGGCACTACTATAAAAATCTTGATCCCATTTGCAAAAAAATAACCAAAACCTATGCGTTTCCTGATTGCCGACGACCATGCTATTGTGCGAAAAGGCCTCGCAGGCGTATTACGGGAAGAATTTCCATCCGCGGAAGTCATAGAGGTCGGCGACGCGGAATCTCTTTTCAAAACCGCGCTCAAGGGTCAGTGGGACCTCATCGTCAGCGATCTTTCCATGCCCGGCAAAAGCGGCCTTGAGATCCTGCATGATCTCAAACAACACTTCCCCGCCGTTCCCGTGCTTATATTGAGCATCCACCCGGAAGAATTGTATGGCACCCGCGTGCTGCGCGCCGGAGCATCCGGCTATCTGAATAAAGACACCCCGCCCGCCATACTGATAAAAGCCATCCGCTGGATCCTCCAGGGAAGAAAATATATAACGCCGACCATCGCTGAAAAGCTGGCGGACGACATCTCCTTTAATAAGGGAAAAATCTCCCACGAACTGCTTAGCAACCGGGAACTCGATGTCCTGAAAATGCTCGGTGCCGGCGAATCCCTCATTCGGATCGGGGAACGTCTGGCCATCAGCCCCAGCACCGTCAGCAGCTTCCGGGGAAGGATCCTAAAAAAAATGCAGCTGCAATCCAACGCTGAGCTGACCCGCTACTGCATCGAACACGGGCTCATATAAGAGCTACAGGGTCTGTAGCTGAACATTTACAGACAAGAGGGCCGCAACTTTACATTCTATCCTCTTGAACATCACTAGCTTTACGCGGAAAAGTCCTAAAAAATGCTGAACTCGTCGACCAAACGAAAACATGTTTCACTTTCTTATAGCAGATGACCACCTTGTCATGAGGCAGGCCATCATTCAGATCATCAGAGATGATTGGCCCGATGCCATTTTCGGGGAAGCAGCCGACGGATCGGAATTGGTTAGCAAGGCCGCCGATGCGCCCTGGAACGTTATTATCTCTGATATCACCATGCCATTGCTGTCCGGCATAGAGGCTCTACCCTTACTAAAAAAGATCGCCCCCGACACCCCGGTGCTACTGACCAGCATAAATGGAGAGACCAGCTATGCGCTTAAAGCGCTTCGTTCCGGCGCAGCAGGCTTCATTCCTAAAACGGTGATCCAGGTGGAACTGGTCAAAGCCATGCTGACCGTCATGTCCGGAAAAAAATACCTCACCGGAGAACAGGCCATTCAACTAGGAGGATTGTAGCCAAACCTTTACGCCTGATAGCAGTATGTTTTAAAATCCAATTTCCCTGTGAAAGCCGAACAACGGAGAAGGTCGCGATATTAAATCGCGGCCTCTTTTTTTACCGCCCCCGCGCCCGCATCTCGGCAAGCATCTCGAGTCTCCCCTCGCTCCGCAGGATCGTCATCCCCGCCCTTTCGTCCGA
>DASZOW010000405.1:0-4318 GCA_035550615.1 Puia sp. | reverse complement strand
CCCTTTGGCATGATCAGCGCGGCGCCCCTGACCCGTAATAAAAACCAGGATGGCGGCGGGTACAATTATAATACGACGGAAGTGCTCGGATTCCCGCAAGTGCATTGCTGGATGCTTTCGGGCATAACGCTGATGCCCACCACCGGCGCTGTTACTCCTGACAAAGGCGAGCAGGAATGGAAGTCGTCATTTTCGCATGATGCAGAAATTGTACAGCCGGGTTATCATCGGCTGTATCTCGACAAGTATAATACCTGGGTTGAACAAACGGCGGGCGATCGGGTGAGCTTTTACCGGCTGACCTATACCAAAGACGCGTTAGCCAATATTCTACTCAACCTGGGCGGCTATGTATCCGAGGTTACCATGAACGATGCAAGGGTGGAAAAAGTCAGCAATACCCGCCTGGAAGGTTCCGTGAATACCACCGGCAGGTTATGGGGCGGCCCGGAGGATGTACGCATTTATTTTGCCATCGATTTTGAGAAACCATTTGAAACGCTGAATGGCTGGGATAGTAAACAGGAATTGACTGACATTACCTCCCTGAGCGGCACTCCGGAGAAAACACCAAAGAACAGCGGCCCCATGAGCTATTACGATGCGCCCACTACCGGCGTATCAGCCCAATACCATGTGAAAGCCGGGGACACCATCCAGCTGAAGGTGGCGATATCCTATACAAGCATTGACAATGCAAGACGCAACCTGGCGTCCGAGAGTAAACACTGGAACTTCGATCAGCTTCGTGCAGCATCGCAAAAGCAGTGGAATGAAATGTTGGGACGTATTGCCGTAAAAGGCGGGACCGCGGATCAGAAAAAAAAGTTTTATACCGACTTATGGCATGTTTTGCTGGGCCGTCACAAGCTGGATGACGTATCGGGCGATTATCCCGACAACACCGATGGAGAAAGGCGTGGTAATTTCACCGTTAACATAAAATTCAAGGTCCGCACATTGCCCAAAGATGCTGACGGCAAAGTGAAATTCCACATGTACAATTCAGATGCGTTTTGGCTGACACAATGGAATTTGAATGTGCTCTGGGGCCTGGCCTGGCCGGAAGTGTTGGACGAATTTGCGGCGAGCCTGGTACAGTACGCGGAAAATGGAAAGCTGCTTCCAAGAGGACCCAGCGGCGGCGGCTACAGCTATATCATGACGGGCTGCCCTGCTACCAATCTCATCACAAGCGCCTATCAAAAAGGAGTGCTTACCAAAAAGCCGGCGGCCATCGCTTATCAAATGATGAAACAGAACCATGCTCCGGGTGGCATGATGGGAGGAAAAGAGGAAATGGAGTTCTATATAAAAAATGGATATTACCCGTCGAATGCGGGCATTACGCTCGAGATCGCTTTCCAGGATTGGGCATTGGCGCAAATGGCGAAGAAATTAGGCAAGGAGAAAGACTATCGGTATTTCTTCCAACGCTCACAGGGCTGGACCAAGCTTTTTGACAAGGACCAAAAGCTGATCTTCCCCAAAACAAAAGAAGGCGCGTGGCTTCATAAGGATCCATTAAGCGGCAATGGCTGGGTAGAGGCCAACGCCTGGCAGGCGACATGGTCGGTCTCGCATGGCATCGATCAGCTGGCCCGCATGATGGGAGGGCCGGATACACTTTGCAAGATGTTGAATTACGCCTTTGAACAGGCAAAGGACCAGGATTTTGTGTTTGGCTACAGCGCAGGTTATATAAGCTATGCCAATCAGCCCAGTTGCTCGGATGCGCATGTATTCAGTCATGCGGGACGTCCTGATCTGACGCAATATTGGGTAAGGAGAGTAAATGAACAGGCGTATGGCGGCGTCACGCCCGATAAAGGATACGGAGGGCACGATGAAGACCAGGGACAGATGGGAGGCGTGAGCGCCCTGACAGCAATAGGCTTATTTTCCCTGAACGGCACCACGTCCATCGATCCGGTATATGATATCACCAGCCCCGTTTTTGATGAAATAACCATCCGGCTCAACAACAATTACTATCCGGGAAAAGAATTTGTGATCAGGACGTATAATAATTCCAAAGCAAACTGTTATATACAAAAAGCTTCTCTGAACGGGAAAGAGCATAATCAGTTTTATTTATCGCATGCTGACTTTGCCAAAGGAGGACTGCTGGAATTATGGTTGGGACCCCAGCCAAATTCACCGATAAAGCATGGTGCCTTGTACAGATGATTATCTCCCTTATGGTGTACTATTTTCTTTTATCGTTGCCAATGGCAGTCTGTGATTGGCTGCCTCCCATGGTTTTACAATTGATTTATTCTTTTGTATATGTCAGTATCGTTTTTTTTATTTTAATTTTTACATATTTGGACGGCGGCATATTGCTTTCCTTTACGACATTATTGATGGAAACGAGGACATTCGTTTCCGGAAAATACGTAACCGTGTTACGTTCTAAATTAATGGATGGAGTGCCGCTTTCGATAAGGTAAAATTAGTTTATCTTTAAAATACCTTTACCGGGCACGCCCCAGCCGGTACACAATTGTTGCATTGATAAATGATACAGCATGAAACACGGTCTTTTAATTGACATGGATGGAGTCATATATAGCGGGGAAATATTAATTGAAGGCGCGGACAGGTTTATCGCCCATCTGTTGAAAAATAATGTGCCGTTTACCTTCATGACTAATAACAGCCAACGCACAAGATTAGAGGCTGTCCGTAAGTTAAAAAACCACGGCATTATAGTTTCAGAGGAACATATTTATACCAGCGCCATGGCTGCAGGAAAGTTTCTCGGTGACCAGGGAGCGCATGGTACTGCATATGTGTTAGGAGAGGGTGGCTTGTTGACATCCTTGCATGAAAACGGCCTTATTTTGGTAGATACGGACCCGGAATTTGTAGTGCTGGGAGAAGGCAGGAATTTTACACTCGATATGGTACAGCGGGCTGTAGATATGATCCTGGCCGGTGCTAAATTCATTACGACGAACAGAGATCCCTCCCCGAAAAAACCTGGTTGGAACAACCTTGGTATCTCTGCCACTACGGCCATGATAGAAGAAGCCACCGGCGTTAAAGCATTTGTGATAGGTAAACCCAACCCGGTGATGATGCGTTCTGCAAGAAAATACCTCGGATTAGAAACTGCTGAGACTACAGTCATCGGCGACACCATGGAAACAGATATACAAGGCGGTATTCAGATGGGCTATAAAACCATTTTGGTGCTCTCCGGTATAGCCCAAAAAGAACACTTAGGACGTTATGCTTTCAAACCCGATATGATCGTAAGCTCAATTGATCAAATTGAATTGCCTCTGAAATGGTGGCGATGAGTACAGTATTTATGATATCATGGCAAACAAATTAAACATTTTATTTATATATTAATATTGTAAAAAAAGCACTGCTTAGGAAAAAAGCAGAGTTAAAGGCGTCCCCTGCGGCTAAGCTTTAGTGATGTTCACTCGCAGGAAACCACCAAGACGCCTTTTGCACTCATCCGCTTAGGCGAATACATTCGCCCCGCACCTGAATGCAAAAACCCCGACTATCGTCGGGGCCTTCGTGCCCAGGACTGGATTTGCAACTGTTTGATTGTCAATCAAAAATATTTTCGAGTGTCATCGGGGGGCGGAATCTTCCGATAGAATCTGGTAGTGTGCTGGTTAGGGGATTTTTGTATATTTGTATCTGATGACTTCGCAACAACAAATATTGTTAGAGCGTATAACTATTGTTCCAGGATTAATGGGCGGTAAACCTACTATACGAGGGATGAGGTTTCCTGTGGGTGACATTCTCGAATTGCTATCCAATGGGCTCACTGACAAAGAAATTCTAGAACAGCATCCGATCTTAGAAAGAGAAGATATTCAGGCAGCATTGCTATATGCCTCTGTCAAAATGAAAAACACTGTTGTTATCCATGCAGCCTGATTGGGAGATTTGGTTGGATACAAATATTTCACCGGTCATTGCCAAGTGGATGAATGAAGAAACCGGTATTAAAGTCAAATCCTCGTATTCTCTTTCCCTTCATAATTTAGCCGATCTTGATATTTATCAGCGTGCTCGTGCACAAGGAAATGTGATCCTGCTTTCGAAAGATGCTGATTTTCCTGAACTGATCAGTCGATTGGGTTCTCCGCCAAAATTGATCTCATTGAGGATAGGCAATTGCGATAATCGAATCCTTTGGGATTTTTTACGAAAGCACATTCAAAAGGCACTTGAGCTTCTTACTACTACTGACACGGATATTGTTGAACTAGAATAGTCCGCTGTATGTTACTTTTGGTCTTAGTGGGTATAGTTGCACAAGGATTCGTGCGGAAATATCCTT
>DASZOW010000404.1:0-16953 GCA_035550615.1 Puia sp. | reverse complement strand
GGTCCCGGGGCGCCCAAGGTCATATTTTTTGACGACTTCAATACCGGCGCCCTCGACCGCTCCAAATGGAATGTGGTGATCACCGGCGCTCACTACAACAACGAGCTGCAGGCCTATGTCGACTCAGGCAGGACGCTATATGAAAAAGACGGGTCGCTGGTGATCCAGCCGGTGTACGCTCCTGGTTTTGTGACCAGGGATGGGCAGAAATTCGATTTTATCTCCGCAAGGATCAATACCCGAGATAAGTTCGATTTCAAATATGGCAAGGCCGAGGCGCGTATCCGGATCGATAGCGGGGCGGGACTGTGGCCGGCATGGTGGATGCTGGGATATGGCGAATGGCCGGCCTGCGGCGAGACCGATATCATGGAATTCGTCGGCGAGCATGACTGGGCGAGTGCGGCGGTGCATGGGCCGCATTATAGCGGCGAAACTCCCTTTGTGAACAGATATTATTTTCCCCGCGGGCATGATGTGCGGCAATGGCATGTCTATGCGGTCCAGTGGACGCCGGACAGCCTCGTATTTAGCTATGATGGAGCTATGATGTTCCGGGTTACACGGGCGATGGCTACGCATTATGGCCCGTGGGCTTTTGACCGGAAGGAGTTCCTGATACTGAATTTTGCGCTGGGTGGGGTCTATCCCGAAAAGATCAATGGGGTGACGAAGCCTTATTTCGGCCTGCCGGAGTCGACGGTGGAGATGATCAGGCGGGGTAAGGTCAAGATGTATGTGGATTGGGTGAAGGTGACGCAGTGATTGAGTGGCGTGGAGTTTCTTATTATGCTTATCCAAGCATGTCCGGTTCTATAAGAATTGTTACCGGGGGCCTTTGCGCGCTTCGCACATACTCTACAATTATTTTGTTCTGTTTCGCGGTAATCCGCTTATACATCTCAAGGAAGAATTCGTTTCCTAACGCTCCTTTAGCGAGTTCTCTGCGGTACACTTCCTTTTGATCCCGGGCCATTAACAAATAGGAATACATGCCGTCTTCCTCAAAGAAATACCAGATCGATGCATTAACCGCTTGCTCAAACAGAATTACCTCCGTTTCCAAAATTTTGTAATCGGCGACCAACGACCTTTCCATGCCTGCTTTGTATGCGTATTCATTAGCTTGCCCCAGCTCGGTATTCCCCAGTTTCCTGGCAGCGCCGGCCATGATCTCATGCGTCCTGGACCAGATAAAAATCCTTTTTTGTTCCTCGGTCAACGAATTGAAATGATCGAAGTCGAAAACGTCATTATACCAAAGGTCTCCATCATAAAAATGCAAATAATTCTTTTGAGACTTGGGGAATAATTCATACGTTTTCTCGGTCTTAAAATACACATTAATAAATTGAATCCGCTTTCCCTTGTACGTCTCTCTCAACAATCTTGTATAGAGTACAGACAAAGGATAATATTTGTGATTCAAATCCTTACGCTTTTCGTCGCCGTCTTTAAACCATATTAATGCTCGCTCGATTAAGTTCATCTGCCTGGATTGAATGCGCATGTGACGAGACAATTGACGAGCCCAGCTATGGCCGCGGCTTTGTTGTTGGATGACATTATTTATTGGCAAATTTCTGTCTTTCCTCATAATAACTCTCGAGCTTAGCTAGATCCATGTTCAGTAAAACGCAGCATTTCGATTTCCAATCGGCGGGATATTCCTTTTCAAAATATGCGAATATTTTATCATCCGTGATTGGAAAATCAAAGTCCTCGTTTTTGAAATCCAGGTTTTCATATTTCGGCCTCCTGTATTGGATGCGCCAGCGATTATACATATACAAATAACTAACAACAAGGAAAATACTGATTCGGTCGAGATCCTCCAGGCTTATAAGGCTATTTAGTTCAAATGTCATGCTTGAAGATTGGCTTGGTGGCATAAGGCAAATGAGTCTTGAAGATCGGCAAGGACGGGCGCCGTGCCGCTTTCGAGATTAGTGTGTGCCCAGGTCATGTATCGATCGAACTTAGGGAAATATTTGAGACTTCACAAAAACAAGCCGGGAATTTTCTTAGCCATGTAGACAGATTGGATCACGGATGCAAAAAAAAGGCACAGTTATTCCTAAAAGCCATGCGTTTATGAATAAAAGATACACGGCGATCAAAGGCACTAAAATCTTCCCCTATTCGTTATTAAAGGGAAAACCCGATATCCCTTTTAAACGAACGCGTATGAAAATACCCGCAACCCTCCTTGGAATAATGGTAGTCTGCTATTCCTGCAGCTCGACCAACCTGATGTCCCTGAGCGTCACAGAACCGGCGCCGGTAAGCCTCCCGCCCAACGCAAAGACGGCGGTGGTGGTAAACAGAAGCCGCGCAGCCGATGGCAGCAAAACCATCGACGCTATTCACCGGACACTCTCGCTCGAAACCAAAGACCTCCAGGCGGCAGGGTCCGGCGCCAGCTTAACGGGTCTCACCGATGCATTGATCCGGAGCAACCGGTTCGCTTCAGTCAAACCACTCGCTAACCTGGATCTCCGGTCGTATGGCGCAGGCATATTCCCCGTCTCGCTCTCCTGGGACACCGTCCAAAAGATATGCATGGAAAACCACGCGGATGTCTTGTTTTCGCTGGAACTTTTCGATGCCGGGTCCAGGGTCGGTCTCAATATAGCATCATTTGGCCAGGGCTCGAACGTCAAGACACAAGTCAAGACAGGATGGAGGATCTATGACCCCGCCACACGCAGCATCCTGGACCAGTTTGTCATTTACAGGGACCTGACCTTCCAGGGCGGTAACATTCTTGCTACCGGTTCTGCCATGCTTGGCCAAAAAGAACAGGTCATAAAAGCGGGTAACCGGGCAGGCGAGGATTATGCAACACGCATCATTCCCTATTCGGTGCGGGTATCGCGGTACTACTATGTCCGTGGCAACGGAAGTTTCATCGTCGCCAAACGCATGGCGCAAGCCGGCGACTGGGATGCCGCCGCCAAGCTCTGGAGCCAGGCGACCAACAGCTCTTCCCGCAAAGTGGCAGGCAGGGGTTGTTACAACATGGCTATCATCAGCGAGATCAACGGGGATCTGAATGGCGCCCTCCAATGGGCTAAAAAGGCGTACGAAGCATACAGAACACCGTACGCTCTCAGCTATGTCAATATCCTTGAGCAACGAGCATCCAACGAGGATCTGCTCAGGAGCCAGACGGAGCTTACGAGCGCGCCTTAGATCGATTCCTGGTTATTAAATATTTTTTCCATTTATGCTATAATTCATAATACTACCATATATTTATAGCAACTTGACCAAATCTAACAAAGTTGCTTAGTATTAAGGAATTAAAGGATGGTGATGGATCTTGTTTCAGACAAGTGTTCGATCAATACCATCAAAAACTTTATTTCTTCATCCTATCCAAAACGAAATCCGAATACATCTCGGAAGAAGTGGTACAGATGGCATTTACCAAACTCTGGCAATGCCGCCACACCTTGCGGGAGGAATATACCATCTCCACACAGCTGTTCAGGATCGCCACGACAATACTGATTGATTTTTTGCGAAAGTATAATACCAAAGATGCGGTAACTGCCCGTCTCGATGGGCTGGATATTGAAAAGGGGATCGACAGCACCAATGAAAAAATGCGCGGCGCCGAATTACAAAAACAAATCTCGGAAGCCGTCAATGATTTGCCCCCGGTTAGAAAGCAGGTATTCGAAATGAGCCGCGAGCAAGGTATGTCCTACCGGGAAATCGCCGAAACCCTGTCTGTTTCTTCCAAAACGGTAGAAACGCATATTTACAAGGCGCTGAAGCAGATAAAAAAGCATATCAGCATGGAGATCGACTAACATAAATTGAACATAATTTGATAACCAGGGAACTCATAATAAATTTTTTTGAAGGCAAATGCGATGCCAGGGATCGTGCTATTGTCCAGGCATGGCTCAAGGAAAACCCGGCTAAATTGAGGGAATATATAGGAGTCGAAGAATGGGAGAGCTTTCAGCCCGCTGATGTTTTATCGCCCGATATATCCCATAAATTATGGAAGAACATAGCTAATAATACTGCTTCTCCTACAATGCATTTTTCCTATTTCAGATGGACGGCGGTGGCGGCCTCGGTGTTATTGGTTGTAGGCCTGTGCTGGCAGTTCATCACAAAAAAACAAAATGCAAATGTAACCGATGCCGCAGCTGTTGCAACAACAAAGAATATCGTCAATGCTACTCCGCAAAAAAAGCCGGTGATGCTAGCCGACGGTTCCGCGGTAGAGCTATTGCCTGGCAGCACGCTTTCTTATTCCCAAAGTTTCAACTCCTTAAAAAGAGAGGTAGTATTAACGGGCGAAGCCACGTTTGACATAGCCAAGGACGTTGCCAAGCCCTTTACCGTGTATAACAATTCTGTTTTAATTACAGTCCTAGGCACCCGGTTTACGGTAAATTCTTATGATTCAAATACCGTCACCAAGGTAATTTTGCAGGAAGGCAGGATAATGATAAAGATCGCCGACTCTTCTTCCGCGGATAATAAAAAGGAATATTACCTCTCGCCCGGAGATGTCTTTATCTATTCACGCTCGGCCCGCATCTTACATCTGGAAAAAGATAAAGAGGATGACTATGTTTTCAGCAACTACCCCCTGGATGTAGTATTTGACCAATTACAGATTATTTATAATACAAAAATTATATATAATAAAGCGGCCCTGGGCAATCGGACGTTCATTGGAAAGATAGATAAAAAAGATTCGCTTTACCATATACTCAAAAGTATTGTGCTGCTCGATAACTTCGATTTACACAAACAGGGTGACAGCTTTATCATAAGCAATCAGGCAAGCCCTGCTGCCAGTCGATATTAAGTTAATATTACCAGTAAGGGAACGATCCGGGTAATACGTATAATAAAGGAATAAAATCTTCAAACCGAAGAATAAACCTTCTTTATGATCAGATCAATTACCAAAACCAGCCGGATCCCGTCTATTCTTTTATTGGCCCTCTGCTTTCATATCCAATTGATTGCCAACGCCCAAAGCGCCAACGAAATTAAGGGGCAGGTAAATGACGAGAGCGGGCAGCCTGTTCCGTTCGCCTCTGTTCTTGCCAGAAACCAAAGTACCGGCGCAACCGCGACCACACAAACAGATTCTTCCGGCATTTTTATCTATCATAATTTGCCTGCAGGTGGACCGTATTCATTTGTCGTTTCACATGTAGGTTTTCAAACCCAAACACTCTCAGGGTACAACATAAAAGCCGATGCCAACATCTCTTTGCTGATCAAATTAAGAGCGGTAGAGAACGGCTTAAACGAAGTTATCGTTACCGGGCGTGCCGGCGCCCTAAGCCGCACCAAACTTCAAACAAGCTATTCGGTTACTAGTATAGGTTATAATGCGCTTAGCCTTCAAGGGCCCACAAGTGTAACGGAGACCCTAAAATCGGTGCCGGGGTTCTGGGTGGAGGCCTCCGGAGGCGAGGCGAGCGGCAATGTAAGAGCAAGGGGTGTCCCGGTCGACGGCTTTGGATCGATCCAGCTGCTGGAAGACGGAATCCCTGTACAACATGACCCGGCCTTAGGTTACCTCAACGGGGACCAGGCGTTTCGTTTCGATGAGACCATTCAATCTATCGAAGTTGTGCGCGGCGGCCCTTCTTCCGTATTTTATTCCAATGCGCCTGCGGGAGCAGTAAACTATATACCCCGCGCCGTGGGTGACAAGACGGAGGGCATTTTCAAGCTGACCATGGGCGACCATAATCTTAACAGAGAAGATTTTTGGATCGGAGCGCCTATAGGTGATGGATGGAAATTTGCTGCCGGCGGGTTTTACCGTACCGGGACAGGAGCGCGTAACCCCGGTTATACGGGTAATCATGGCGGGCAGATCAGGGCTTCTCTCGGCAAGAGCTGGGAAAAAACATCCCTCAATATCGACTTTAAGCAATTAAATGACAATGTGGTGTTTTATACCGATCTGCCGATGACCTACAACAGCAAAGGGAAAATAGTGGCTGTACCGGGTTTTAATGGCAATTATGGAGCCATCGCCGGCGCGGAAACGGAAAGAATGAACATGATCCAGGGAGACAGCACTCTTTACCATTTTGACAATACCGTCGGAACGGCCGTAAACAGAAGCCAAATAACGGTTAAATTTCAGACCGAACTTGGCGAAGGTTGGATCTTGAAGAATTCGCTTCGTTACGACAACACGCAAACCCAACGAAATGGTGTATATGCGCTGAATTTACTGACAGCCGATTCATTTTACAGGGCCCAATCGGGTCTGTTGTCGCAAGCTCCCGGTGCAACGCAACTGGGATTCCAATATGCAACTACAGGCACAGCATTCAATTCCGCCAATCAAAACGGCAACGGGCTTGTTATTCAAGGTGGATTAAGAGGCATTACCATGCCGATGACGGAAGTGACGAATGATCTTCATCTTTCGCATATTTTTTATACGGGTTCGTCAAAACATGATTTCAACTTCGGATACTATTATGCGCACTTCGGGCAGAACTTCAGCAGATATTCGTCCAAAGTATATCTGGATGTTCAAAATAATTCAAGACTGCTGAACATTGTAGCCCTGGATGGCAGCGGCAATGTAGTCCATACTTATTCGAATAACGGAGTATCCCAGTCCGGGTATGAGTGGGCGGATGCAAATGGTGAGCAGACCACCAATGCGCTTTATGTCAGTGACGAATGGCAGGCAACCCATGCTCTCCGTATCGACGGTGGAGTGCGTTGGGAATATACGCAAACGGATGGCGTTGTAGAACAGTCGAAAACGGTAAACTTAGGTACATACTCCACCTCCCAGATAACAACCGGAAACGGGATCTGGAAAGGCTATAACCATAACTTCAACTACACTACCTGGACATTGGGTGCAGATTATCAACTTTCGGGCAATATGGGTCTCTTTGCCAGATATACATCTGCAGCACGAATCCCCGGATTCGGCACTTACTATACCAATGTCAATGCGACGGCTGTAACCCAAACGATGCAGCTTGGCGAACTTGGATACAAATACGCCAGCAGACTATATTCTCTTTATGGTACGGGATTCTGGACAAAGTATAACAACGTCGGCTTTACTAATGAAGTCAGCACCTTGAACGGATTCACTTCGGTAAACGCAATGGCAAATACAGAGACATTCGGTCTCGAGCTCGAAGGCAGCATATACCCGGTAGAATGGTTCGATGTTTCAGCGACAGCGACATTGCAGCGTGGAAAATACGAAGGACTTGTTGCAGATGTTCTTTCCGGAGGGACTCTCACGCAAGCATACAATTACAATGGCAACAAGCTCATCAGGGTACCGCTGACCTCTTTTAGGGTTGTCCCGGGGTTCAATCTTTTCCACAGCCGGCTTCGCTTACAATCTCCAATAGAATACGAAGGAAAACGGTATACGGATGTTGCGAACTCCCAGGTTCTTCCTGCTTACACGAAGGTCGACATAGATGCGCAAATAAAGGTTACCGATGAAATTTCGCTCTTCGGGGTTATCGATAATCTTACCAACTCCCTGGGACTTACGGAAGGTAATCCACGCCAGGGTGAGATCCAAAGCGCAGCAGCGGGTCAATACATATTTTTAGCGCGTCCGTTACTCGGACGAAGCTTCAAGATCTCCGTCCGATATAAGTTTTAGCCGGATCGATCCTTGTCTACTCCGACCTGAGGCTTCGCACCGGGTTGGCGAATGCCGCCTTTATCGATTTATAGGAAATGGTAATGGCCGCGATCAGGAACGATGTTGCCGCCGCCGCCACGAAGGTCTCCCATCCTATGTCGATGCGATAGGCAAAATTAGCGAGCCAGGAATGCATGGCCAGCCACGCCAGGGGCGCAGAGACGATAAAAGCGAGCAGGATAAGTCCGATGAATTCGCGTCCAAAAAGGAGGAGAATGCCCGGGATCGAGGCGCCCAATACCTTACGAATGCCCACTTCCCGCGTGCGTTGCAGGGTAGCGAAAGCGATCAGTCCATACAACCCGATGCAACCGATGAAGATGGCGATGCATGAGAACATTCTGAATGCGGTATAGACCTTCCGCTCCTGCCGGTAAAAGGCTGCAATATGGTCGTCGATGTATTCGTATTCGAAAAGCCGGTCGGGATATAAGGCTGACCATAGCTTTCCGATATGGGCGATCGTGGCCTCCGTATTGTGTGGGTTGATCCGGACGCTTGCCGTCCAGAATCTATTTTGTGCATAGATCATCACCACGGGTCTTCTTTTCTTGTGTTTGCTCTCCTCCTGGAAATCCCGGACCACGCCCGTGATGTTACAACGGAATTTTCCAAGGAAAATGCTCTGGCCGATCGCTTTATTTGGATCCTGGATATGCAAACTATGGATCATCGTTTCATTGACGACGACATTGGCGGAGGTATCTGCCTTTCCTATGTACGATCTTACGATCGTGTCGCCGGCGAGCATGGTTATCCCGAACATCCGGATGAAATTTTCGTCGACGAACTTTATTTCCGTAACATTCTCCCCCGCAAGGCCGAGTTGGGGGGCGTCGTAGCTGCCCGCATTGCCCATATAGGAAGGCGCTCCCGAGGAAAAGCTGATCGCGGATATAGAAGGCATGGCGGCAAGCTGCTGCCGCAATAATTGGCGATGAGTGGAGTCGCCTGCCGGAAACGAGACGACAAAATCCTTATTGAAGCCGAGGTCCCTGTTCTGAAAAAAGTCCATCTGCCGTGCCACTACGATCGTACCGATGATCATCAGCTGAGAGATGCCGAATTGAAGGATCACAAGGACTCTCCGGACGGTGAGGCCGCCGACGGCAACTGCTGGTGCACCTTTCAGGGATACGGCAGGACGATAGGTCGACTGCACGAATGCCGGGTATAGACCCGCCAAAGGGATGATTCCGATCACCAGCGCTGCCAGCAGCACGATCACCGAAGACTGCCCTAACTCGTGTACATGAATGCCGATATCCAGCCAAACCGCCAGCCGTGGCGTCAGCAAGGCGGCTATGGCGACGCCGATGATCATGGCGACGATGACCTGTATGGCCGTTTCACCGATAAATTGTCCGATCAATTGTGGACGACGGGCGCCGAGGACCTTTCGGACGCCCACCTCCCTGGCGCGGGTGACGGCCTGACCCGTCGCAAGATTGATGAAATTGATGCATGCGGTTATGATGATAAAGAGCGCGATGCCGGCCAGGGCCCAATAAGTCTGTTTAGAAGTGGTCGGGCTGAGTGAAATGTCGAGATAACGCTGGTCGAAATGAACTTGGCGCAGCGGTTGCAGGATAAGAGTGGCATGATCGGCGAGGTCCTTTCCCCAGTTCTTTGCCATAAAGGAATGTATCCTGCTCCTGACACGCTCAACAGGATAGTGCCCGGGTAAACAGACATAGGTGTAATTGCCGCCGGGAATATTAAAATAGCCGTTGCCGACCATCTCATCCATATCCTTCTTCATCGTCGACATCGAGACCATGAAATCCAATGGCATGCTGGTATTACCCGGCAGGTCGCGGATGACCCCGGTGACCTTGCAGTCCCATTGATTTTCGAGATTAATGGTTTGGCCCATGGCATTTTTCGAGCCGAAATATTTTTTTGCGAGTTTCTGTGTGAGGACGATGGAATTCGGCGCCGAAAGGGCGGTGTGCGCATCACCGGCTAACCATTGATAATCGAATACGCGCGGCGCGTTTTCATCCACAAAGGCAAAATTCTTTTCGTTGAACCGGTGGTTCCCGATCTTGACGATACCGTCGTCATAAAAGAACTGGGTGACCAGTATATCGGGGAAGTCATTTCGCATGGCAGCCGCCACGGCCGGCGAGGTCCGCGGATTATAGTCGATGGAATGGTGATTGACACGGTAGATGCGATCGGCCTTGGAATTATAGGCGTCGTAGTTCAATTCATACCTGACCACGAGGAAGATCAGCAGGCAAGAGCCAATTCCCAGCGCCAGGCCCAGGATATTGATGATGGTGAAACCCAGGCGGCGGCGCATATTGCGCAGGGCGGTGATAAAGTAGTTAAGCAGCATATGGGTTTGTGAATTGTTTGACGAGATCAGTTAAGCCACGCCCATCGTTTGCTCCAATCCAGCAGCGCATCGCCCCTCCACTTCGAGATCGTTTTCCCTCCTTGTATTTTACCGTCGTAGAACTGCGGGCCGGCTTTGTCTGTATACCAATGAGCCCCCAGTCTATAATCGGTCGGGCGCCGTTTTCCCGGCCATGTATCGGTAACCACCATCTCTCCCTGCTCCGTCTGAAAACCGGGAATGTTGAACGTAAACCGGTAATGTATAACTTCGGCTTGTTTGGGAACGTATCTCAGTCCGTAGACCCCTGCGCCGATGTAGTAGCCGGGCCATCTTTGAACCGTATTCTTATAAGCCGTCTCCATCCAAAAACAAATCGAGTCGGATGGTATATTTAGAACCGGACCTTTCAAATCGAATTCGACCACCGTACAAAATGCAACCGTGTCCGCCAGGCTGGTGATCCGATGGAACACGACCCGAGGGCTAAAGTTTAATTTCTCAAAACTGCCACCCCAGCTTTCCCGCATCGGATCTTCGGGGTCTCCATCCATCATATAGAGCAGGGAAGGCGTATCGCCCATTTTTACCTGTCCATTGTAATAGCGCTTGAAATCTTTGCCCAGATACCCAGCGCCTTTAATGTACCGGTCGTAGTAGTCAGAACCTTTGACACTGTCCGGAATATCGTTGTCGGAAAAAAATCCGTAGTAAGAGGAATTGTCTTCGATGAACCAAAGCCCCGGGAAATTTTTAACGATGTAAGCGTAACAATTGGCACTCCATTTTTTATTAGGGCCTCCAATCCAATATACCCGTATTTTATTTTGAATTTCCGGGGCATCATGTAAGGCCTGCGCGATATCCTCCAGTCCGCCCCAGCCCAGGATCCAAAGCGGTTCGGAGCTTTTCCGTTTTGCACATTTAATTATCCAATCGGAGCCCTCTGTGGCGGTCGTATAACCTCTATAAGGCGCGGTACCGTGTTTCCCCTGCTTGGTAATGGAACGTAGATAATCGGGGGCGGCAAGGCCGTTTTGATGCTGTCTTAGCCTGGGAAGATCCTCAGCGTACAGGTCGATCATGCGTAAGATCTCTTCCTTGCTTCCTTTGCCATAGGAAGGCGAAGAAATAAGCCCTTCGATTGAAAATTTATCATTGTACATCAGCAAATGTGCCATGGATTGATTGTCATCAGGGTCAGATCCGCCGATGTCTGTGCTGACCAGTATACGGGGTTTGACAGGAACGGGGTTTTGCGCTTCGATAGACCCGGAGCAAAACAGGATAGAAGCGAGGAAAACCAGTCTGAATGAAGGCATTTATCAAATATACCGATTATATGTCTCCAAACGGCCGTGCCCCGGCCGTGGTTTATTTATTGCGTAACGAGCGCACTGGATCCAAATGCTTGTAAGCGGTCAATTTGACGTAAATACAGAAAGAATTCCTTTGATGGCTTTTGGGCTCGGTTTATAAATGCTGAGAATATTGTTAACTACCAAATATTTGATATATGGGGAAATTTGAATCAAAGATCACGGGACACCTGGACATATTCATTGCTCAAAACGAAGATGAGTGTGATGGAGAAATAATAAAATGGCAGGATATTTTAATTCATGGAGACCCAGAAGGCTTGAGATCATTAGCCAAGATCTTAATAAATTTAGCTGATGCAAATCAGAATGACATTGCTGATCTTCCAATAGGAGCAAGGGAGCATATTCATCTTCAGCCAAATTACGATTTGAGTAATAGTTCTGAAGAAGTAATAATAGGCAGATTAGATGCAAAAGGGACAGGGGCGTTTTATCCTAGATATGTCCCTGCAAAAAAATAAATATTTCCCTTTCCGCGTGGACAGCGATTCATGAGTCCCCCATGTTTTGTATATTTTATTTAATTTGGATTAATCAGCATTCGTTTTACCAAAATCAGTTTCTATGAGTTTCAAGGCTGCAGGAACATCGCATGGCGGTTTGCAGAAACCAGCCACCGGAAATGCAGAAAAGTACTTGAAGAAAAACAGGAAAAAGAAAGGGAGCATGCTTATCGGCATCAGAACGCTCACGAATGTGATCCAGTTCTTCCGCGACCTGAAGTAAGGATGAGCTAGAATAGCCAATGGTTTGGTAAAGTACGTTGCGTCACTCAAACTGCTCAAAAAAAAAGCCCCGGCGAACCGGGGCTATAATTCAATTCAAACAAATATCAATATCTGTTTTTATTGTAGCTGTTGGCGTTATTAAAATTGCGGCCGTTGTCGTTGCGGGCCGGCCGGGCCTCTTTAGGCCTTGCTTCATTGACCTTAATGGTCCTGTTCTCGACGGTTGCGCCGTCCAGTTCAGCGATCGCCTTCTTTGAAGCAGCTTCATCAGGCATTTCGATAAAACCGAATCCACGGGATTGGTTCGTTATTTTATCCATTATGACTTTCGCCGAGGTTACTTCGCCATAAGGAGTAAAAAATTCTCTTAAGTCTTCATCCTGTACGTTGAAGCTCAAATTAGAAACATAAATGTTCATACTTAACAATTAAAAAGTAAAAGATATGAGAAAAGCAAACAATGTAGAGGAAAAGAAATCCAGTTCGTGAGGCGGGATAAATTAACAAATACAAATGCAGAACTCAAATTAACATGGTGAAGATACCGCTTTTATCCGGATTGGCCAAATAAATTATCCCGTTACAAAGAACGGGATAACATAAAATGAATCGATGATAGGCTTAGCTCAGCAGGTTATCGAGTGGTATGGCGTCCAAATAAGGGTTTAAAACCTCGATGTTGTCAAACATCCTATACTCTTCGATGGCCTTATTCGCGGGATTGCAATACGCTTCCACATAATAGCTACCGAGCTGAAACAAAAATACCATGGATTCGAAACTACTTCTCTTGGCGAGAAGAACACCTCTGTGAAGGACAGTCGATTTTTTTTCTTGCTCATTCAATAAAATAAACTCAGAAAGTCTCATAGTTAACATTTTAAAAAGTGAACGTTTAAAATTATTTACTAAAAACCTTATGCTGAAAATGTAATCGTTGCCGCGAAAGAAGTGGTGATGGATGTAATGTACCCCTATTTATTGAATATCGTCGTTATATTTTGAAGTGTATGTCTTTTTGCTCATCTTCACCGAAGACTATATTAATTTTACGTTATGAAGAAATACACAGGTATGGAACTCTTGAAGAGAAATTTCGACCAGGTTGACTCGAAATTCATCGGTTTTTTTGAAAAAGAACAGCCGCGCTGGCCTTCGGAAAAGCGCGATTATCTGCGAAATCATTATCAAAATATCGATCAATTCACTCCAGCCACCGTTTCATGGGAAAAGCTAAAAATGGACAGACTTCCGGATGATATTTTGCAGGAAGCCCGCGCTGCCTATGCCGCATTCGAACGAGGCGAAGAGTACCAAACGTCCGAATGATCCAACATGGCACCGATCTAATTAAATGATCACGGGGGCAAAGAACCAGCATTTCGAACAAAAGAAATATTTGCTGGTGCCGGCATTAATCGGTACCTTATAGAAGTAGAGCCAGTATGATAACCGTAACCAAAATGGCCGGGAATTTGTTAAGATTGTCTCCAAATAAGATGTCCATGAATATCAAGATTTCCAATATCAGCTTGAATACCACCGACGCAGAACTAAGAAAACTGTTCTTTCAATATGGCAATGTCGACTATGCCATGGTCAATAGAAATTCCCTCAATGGCCGCTCGCTAAAAAGTGGAGAGGTCTGCATGCCCGTATCGGCACAGGCCAGGCAAGCGATAATTTCACTTGATAAGACAACCTTTAACGGAAAGGTCATTTCTGTGAGCGAACTTCCGACTGAACTATACTAAGTCTGTTGAAGAAGCCCCGATCGATTCGGGGCTTTTTTTATTTTTGGAGCCGGTTGCGAATATGCATTTCCACGGAGTGAATTTTGCCGTCATCGGCGAGTTTTATTGTATTCCCCGTGCCTTGCAGGTCGTCCGATTTCCACCACGAGGGAGAGTCATCGGCCAGCTGGAAAACGGTAATCCGGTACTCGGATCTACCATAGCGATACGTCAGTTGGATCGAGGGCCAGCTCGTTGGAAAGCATGGCATAAAGGTTAACGAATCCGCCTGGCGGTCCAATCCGATCAAGGAATCCAGAATAAATTGATACGTCCAGCCGGCGGAACCCGTGTACCATGTCCAACCGCCCATGCCTTTATGTGACACATTTGCATATACATCGGCTGCCATCACATAAGGCTCTACCTTGTAGACATTGACCGACTCCTCATCGTTCGCATGGTTGATGGGATGGATCAATTCCAGCAGTTCCCACGTCTTTTCCCGCTGGCCCAACCTCGCAAACGCCATCAGGGTCCAAATAGCTGCGTGGGTGTACTGACCACCGTTCTCCCGAACGCCGGGTACATAGCCTTTGATATATCCGGGGTTCAGCTCCCTGGAATTGAAAGGGGGGTCCAGGAGTTGGATCAATTTCAGGTCTTTTCTGACGAGTTTTTCTTCGAGGGAAGCCATGGCCATGACGGCTCTTTGATCGCTTGCCGCCCCGGACAGTACGGCCCAGCTTTGGGAAACGGCATCGATGCGGCATTCTTTATTTTCCCGGGAGCCTAAAGGCGTGCCGTCATCGAAGTAAGCCCGCTTATACCACGCGCCGTCCCAGCCCGCCGATTCGATCCTGGACTGCAGGCTGGCCGCTTCCGTTTTGCACATCTCGGCAAAGAGGTGTTCTCCGTAGGCATTTGCCGTGTCGGTAAACCGAATCAGTACATCGTAAAGGAAAAAAGCCAGCCAGACGCTTTCGCCCATGCCTTTGTTGCCCACCTTGTCCATTCCGTCGTTCCAGTCCCCGGTGCCGATGAGCGGCAGGCCATGTTGTCCAAAGCGCAAAGCGTGTCTGATGGCTCTTAAGCAATGTTCAAACAGCGTCCCGGCGATGTTGCCACTCGCCGGCAGATCATAAAAGGATTCTTCTTCCGAATGAAGGGTCCTGCTTTCCAGGTAGCCGACGGTAGTGCCCAGCACGGCCGTGTCGCCAGTGGCCCTGATATACCGGGCTACCACGTAGGGCAGCCAAAGCATATCATCGGAACAACGGGTTCTGACGCCTCTCCCTTCCGGCGGATGCCACCAGTGTTGCACATCGCCTTCGACGAATTGCCTGGACGCATGTAAGAGGATCTGCTCGCGGGCCAGGTCAGGCCTTACATAGAGCAAGGCCAGTACATCTTGCAACTGGTCCCTGAACCCGAACGCGCCGCCTGATTGATAAAACCCACTCCGGCCGAATAACCTGGAGGAAATGGTTTGATAAAGGAGCCAGCCATTGCCGGATATATTCAGAGCGGTATCGGGCGTCGTGATCTGTGTTGCTCCCAGGATATCCTTCCAGTATTCTTTGACCCGGGCCAGTGAAAGCTGGGCGACGCGGGGGCCGGATAGTTGCGCGATGAGCCCGGCCGCTTCCTGGTTATTCGGCGCGCTTCCAAGGACAAAAACCAGCTCTTTACCGGCGCCATCGGATAATTCGAATACCACCTGTAGGGTAGCGCAGGGGTCCATACCTGCGCCGGTTCTGCCCGAAAGCCTTTTTCGGTACATGGCCTGCGGATCCTGCAGATTTCTATTCCTGCCGATAAATTCAAGGCGATCCGTGGTGAAGGCCACAGGGCCGGCTTCGTCGACGGTGAAAAAATTAACCCGGTCTGCAAACGCTGTGTTGTATCTATTCATAAAAAACAGCGCTCCGCTTTCGGTATCCTGTTCGGAGACAATATGCATGCCCGTTCTGCTTGCAACATCGCCCAGGATGATTTCCAGGTACCCAGTAGCGGAGAGCCTGCGTCGGCGGCCCGACTGATTTTTTATCTTTAACAGGGTCCACTTAACGGGCAGGTCGCGGTCTATAAATACGCACATTTCCGTAGAAATGCCTTGCTCGTCATGTTGAAAGCTGCTATAGCCGAATCCATGCGTAGCAATATAAGGGGTAGCACCGGCAGCGGGGAAAGGTATGGGAGACCAAAAATGCCCCGACTCTTCGTCCCGTAGATAGAATGCTTCTCCGCCGGCATCCGTCACGGGATCGTTGCTCCATGGCGTAAGGCGATATTCATGCGCATTAATGCACCAGGTGTAGGCGGACCCGCTTTCCGATATCACGGTACCCATATCCCGGTTGGCGATGACATTGACCCAGGGTGCGGGTGTGGTCCTGCTTTTTCCTGTAAGTATCTTATATTCTTTGCCGTCGGCGGTGAAACCGCCGGTACCATTGTAGAATACAAGGTTGTCCGGCAGTGTGAGGTTATCCAAAGGCTCTTCGGCTTGCCGGGAGACTGTCTGAACGAATGGCAGGGGCGTTTTTCCCAGGTAAATCTGGTTCACCTGTTCCGAAAGCGTTCCTTTATGGTCATAGATCACGATCCGGGCGACACTTTCAAAAAGGATACGGTCTTCGGGAGAGATCTGATCCGCGGACCGGACGAATATTCTGCCGGGTTTTTGATAGAGGTGATGCCCGGCATCTGCGCTGACAAGGCCTTGTATCTGATCCTGCAGGAGGTGCCGGTATGATCCATGGTCTTCATTCCAGATCACGAGGTCTACGGACAGGCCTTTCAGGCGCCAGTAGGCATGTGCCTGTATCATTTGCCGCGCGAGCTCGAGGTTTTCCTGTTCACTCATATGGAGCAATACGATGGGAAGGTCCCCGGACACACTATGGCTCCAAAGGCCCGATTGCCCTCTGAAATTATTGACGATCACAGCTTCTTCACCACGAAATGCCGGATTGGCATAGATCAGGGAGGACGCAAGCTCATCGTAAAGCCGGGCGTCGGCTTCCGTCGCATTGATCTGGCGCAGCAAGACCTGGTTATGGGT
>DASZOW010000403.1:0-5259 GCA_035550615.1 Puia sp. | reverse complement strand
TGCTTATCGATAATGGGGCGGATCTCCATGGTCCAGATATCCGGGTCGTAGCCGTCTTTGACAAATCCGCCCTCGAAAGAGACGCTTACGCCGACCGGCCACCGCCATTGCGCCGGCGCCGTGAATCTCGGCCGGATGTGGCTGCCTACATAATTGGTACGGCCCATATCACCAATGGCGTTGAAGATGTAAAAGCCGGTCTCGAACCAGGGTGTCCAGCCGTGCGTTATCTCGATGGTTTCGCGGTCCATGTGGTTCGTCGAGACGACCCCATCGGCAGCGGTATTCCCGACAAAGCTGTAGTTGCTGTGTAATTCTACCATCGTCGTATCCTTTCCAACAGTAGGGGAAGCATAAACCTGGATCTCATAGTTATCCTGCGCCATTGATAAAAAAGGACATAGTCCAAGGAACATGCCGAATAAGAGAAGCTTCATGGTGGGTTTAAAGTTACGCAAGTCGAGTATTCTCATGGTTCGAGGTGTCTTTGGATGCTAAGATAGGATGTGTTGCCGAGAGCGGGGAATTATTTGCCCAGAATGAGTGTGGCGGCAATTTATGGCCTTAGATGCCAATAGAGTCCTTTGACATTACTCTTCCATGTGGGCAGGATGATCACCAACAGGATATCTTCTACCAATTGTACACAGGTTATCACGACAGCCAGATGAAAAAACAGATGGGCCGGCTTTTGCCAGAAGAAGGATGTCAGCAGGAAGATAGCTTGTAAGACGGCGGCTATCTTGGCGAGGATGGTATGAAAGGCTGTCATCCTACCGTATTTTCGGATGGCGATGGCGATCTCGGCCAGCCAAAGAGTCCCGGTGAGGGCCAGACTGAACAGTTCATCGATCACAAACTGAAACTGAAAGATCGACAACCCGATAAAGCCGGCGAGGACAGTGAGATCGTCGCCAATGGAGTCGAGGACTGCGCCGCGTTTGCCGGCAACATGATAGTGACGTGCCAGTGTCCCATCGACGGCGTCCGTCAGGAAGCTGAGGAGCAAGAGCCACCTGAAAAATTCTTCCTTGCCGAGGATGGCTAAGATCACGATGACCGGCGCGGAGACGATGCGCCAGAGTGTGATGCTATTAACGAAAATAAGTTTGGTTTCCGGCATGTATGGGGTTAATGCTGTTTGAATCCATTGAAATGGGTGAATTTATCCGCTTCTCTTCTTACGCGGAGATTTTCGGTGGAAGCCTGGGGATAGCCGAGCCGGAAGCTGATCGCGATCTCCCAGCGTGGCGGTATCTGCAGCAATTCTTTGATCTGCGGGGCCGCCTCGGGGCCGCTCAGTGCACTGACTATATGGAGGCTAATTCCGAGTGCGGTGGCCATCAGCCACATATTTTCCAATACGCAGCCCAGGCTGATGATGCCGAGAAAATCGCCGTCCGATGCCGGCGCCCGGCGGGTAGGGTCATAGAGGATCAGGATGAGGGCGGGGCAGGTCAATAATTGATTATGGCGTACGAGACCGGGATGTTCGGGTTCGTTGGCGGTCGTGTGCTCGGGGATCAGGCCGGGCTGTAACCATGACTTGGGGAACATGGTCGCCAATACCCCGGTGCGTTTCTTTTTAAGCTCGGCTTCCGTGAATGAAAGTTGTAAATAGTTCTCCTGGATAAAAGCAGGCGACACGGGAAATGGGATAGCCCGGATGTTTTCGAGCAGGATAGGATCATCGACGATAACGACTTCGTAATTCTGCATGTTATGGGCAGTTGGCGCCCAGGACCCGGCTTCGAGGATTTCCCCGATGTTCTCGCGTGAGACCGGCTTTTCGGGATCGAAGGGTATCCGGCTGGATTGCCGGTTTTTGATCAGCTCCATCAGGTTTTGCATATAGATCAGTTTAGTGGTAATACCAGCAGGGGCGGACGGATGGCGAAGAGCAGATCTTTGCCTGGGCCATTGAGCATCCATCTTTCCGGCGATAATCCCGGTAATGGCTTTGCGACCAGCAGCTCGATGGGATTAACCTCGATAAAATTTTCGATGGAATGCCGCAGCAGGCTGTTGACCGGAACCTGGTACAGCAGACGGAACGGTTGTCCGGGGGAATGCAGTGCATCCGATTCCGAGACCTGTATTGTCTGCGTGGGCGCTTTCCCCGTGACGGTGAATCGATATAACCGGGAGCCGAAGGTGCTCATCAGCTCGCGTAGGACGGGAGGGTTTCCATGCCGGATTGTGTCGCCGGCTACGGCGATAGCCGAGATGCGATCGCATGCGGCGTCCGGCGGGACGATCAGCAACGGGATATCGGTTCTTCTGGCCAGCGCCAGGGCTGTGCTTCCGAAGGAATCGCCATTTTTGCGTCTGGCGCCCGTCTTGCCGATGACGATCAGATCCGCGTGGGTATGTTTTGCGGTTTTCAGGATGGGGGCCGGCATAGAGGCGCTCATCAATGTCAGGCGGGCGCCCGTGACAGTTGCCAGCCGGGCTGCATATTCGGCGGCATTTGAGGAGGCCGTGGAAGGATCGGTGGCTACAAGGATGTTTTTCATAACCTGCGGTTTTTAATGCCAGTCGCATCTATGGTGGATCGCGGGGATGCCCATCCAGCGGCTCAGATGTTGCAGTTCTGCGATTGCTTCCCCGATCGCCGGCTCCGGTACATGGATCTTGACGAGCTCTTCCCGTACATGGTCCTGCATTTCTTCGAAGGTGATATGGGGATCGGTGAATTCTCCATTTCGGTAGCAGTAGATACAATAGATCGTGCTTCTGGACCCGTCTTTTTCCGTACCCAGCAGATCCGGCCGGTCCATCGGCATGCCGCAACTCTGGCAAACTGTGTAAGCTTCCATGGTCTTGAGATATGTTGTTTGGCAAATTACTCGCGCGGCGGCATTCGGCAGTTGATGTGGATCATTGGGCGGCCTGATCTTTGGCAGGATTTGCCGCTTTTTTCGCCGCTTTCTCCTGGCGCCGGAAATATCCACGCAGCAGGAAGTTGTGTTTCAGCGCCTCCATGTCCTCGTGGAAGGCGGCGGTACCCAGCCGGATGTTTTCGAGGCTGCCATTGAGGTTCTTTACGAAGGTCGTGTCGCGGATGAGGCTATTGGCGGAGGACGCGAGCGTCTGGGCCTGGGCTGCTGCGTCGGAGATCCTCTGAGCGGCAAGCCTGATCTTTTCCGTGGCGTCGTTCAGATGATGCTCAAAGGTGGTGTCTGTCAATAAGGCGCCGACAGAGCCCTTCCCTTCCCTGACGGCGGTTGTCAACGTATGCAGGTCGTGTAAGGTCTGTTCTGCCTCGATGGTGGCGCGCCGTACATGCTCCATCGATGCAGTGGCATTGGCTGCGAGCCGCCTGTCATTCAACAGGCTCCACAGGGCGCTGCTCTCATTGATCCGTGTTATGGTAAGCCTGAGATCCCGGGTGATCCCGGCGATATTTTCGTTAGTTTGGTCGAGGGTGCGTAACATTTCGTCGGTATTGACCTGGTTTCGTGTGGGTAGGAGATCGCCGTCTTCGGCGAGCGGTGCGGGTTTCGGGGTGGGAAGGATGTTCACCACCTTATTGCCGATGAGTCCTTCCGTGCCGATGGAGGCGAGCGCATTCTTATGGATATAGGGCCGCATGGCGGCGTCGATGAGCAGGACTGCCTCGATGGTCGTATCGTCGATGACGCGGATGGATCGCACGGTTCCTGCCTGCAGGCCGGAAAACCGCACATTGTTGCCGGCCATGAGTCCCTGGGCATTTTCGAACCGGGTGCGCAGCTCGAAATGCGAACCGAAATAGTTCTCGTTCTTGCCGATGATGTATAGCGTAACAATAAGCAGAGCGGCTCCGGCGAGAACCAGCAGGCCTAGTTTTATATTATTGGTTGCTGCCATGGTTAGGGGTTTATTCAAAGAATTGTTTGATGACCGGATCCGTGGATCGCTCGAGTTCCGCATAGGCGCCTTCCGCGTAGCACCTGCCATCCATGAGCAGCGACACCTTATCAGCCGTCAGCTTTACGCAGTGCATATCGTGGGAGATGATGATGGACGCGGTATGATACTTCTTTTGCATGGCCACGATCAGCCGGGAGATCTCCCGGCCGGTGATGGGGTCCAGGCCGGTCGTCGGTTCGTCGTAGAGGATGATCTCGGGTTTGAGGATAAGGGTTCGGGCGAGGGCGATCCGCTTCCGCATCCCGCCGCTCAGCTCTTCCGGCAGTTTGTCGACGGTGTCGGCCAGACCGACGTTTTCGAGGACTTCCATGACCATGTCATCGACTTCTTTCTGGGTGATCCTGATCCAATGACGGCGAAGGGGAAATTCGAGGTTCTTACGTACGCTCATAGAGTCGTACAGGGCATTGCTCTGAAAGAGGAATCCGACCTTTGCCCTGATCCGGTCCAGCTCTTCGTGATCGAGGTCGGGGATGTTTTGTCCGAATACCAGCAGTTGGCCGCTGTCGGGTTTCAATAAGCCGATAATGCATTTGATCAGGACCGATTTGCCGGCGCCGGACTTACCCATGACGACGACGTTTTCTTCTTTTGCCACGGTGAGATTGAAATCGTCGAGGACGACGTTACTGCCGACCCGTTTGCAGAGATGAGCGATATCGATGACTGTTTCCCGGTGGGCGGGGGTGGCGGGCGGCGATATGGTTCGAGTTGCGGTTTGCATGGCGATCAATTGAGCCCCAGGACGTCGGTGACCTGTACGACGATCAGATCGATGACAAAGACGAGGATGCTGCTGACTACGACGGCCGAGTTGGCGGCCCGTCCGACGCCTTCGGTCCCCCGGCTGGAGGTGTATCCCTTGTAGCATCCGATGACGCCGACGGCAAATCCGAAAAAGTAGGTCTTAATATAGGCGGGCAGGACGTCGCCAAAGCCAAAACTGTCCAGCACCTGACGGAAGAAAAGCTGGAGGCTGGTGGTCCCGCGGATATTGACGCCGATGAAGGCGCCGCCGAGTGCGATCGCGTCGCCCACCAGCACCAGGAGCGGCAGCATCAGTGTCGAGGCTGCGACACGCGTTACGACCAGGTATTTGAAAGGATTGGTGCCGCTGACTTCCATGGCGTCGATCTGCTCGGTCACCTTCATCGATCCGAGTTCGGCTCCCATGCTGCTGGCGATCTTGCCGGCAAAGATGAGCGCTGTAATCACCGGGCCGATCTCGCGGACAATGGCGATACCGACCATGACCGGTAACTGAGACTCTACCCCATAGCTTACGAGGGACGGCCGCAGCTGCATGGTCAACACGAGTCCCATGATAAACCCGGTGAGGGCTAC
>DASZOW010000402.1:0-6063 GCA_035550615.1 Puia sp. | reverse complement strand
CAGGGCGTTTGTGTACACGCCGCCCGGTTATAGCAAGGATCTAAACAAGCGTTACCCGGTGCTGTACCTGCAGCATGGCTGGGGTGAAGATGAAACCGCGTGGAGCAACCAGGGTCACGCCAACCTTATCATGGACAACCTTATTGCAGACGGCAGGATCCAACCCTTCATCATCGTTATGACCTATGGCATAACGAACAATCTGCGATTCGGCCACATGCGGGAATTTAAGATCGATACGTTCCAAACCGTCCTGACGGAGGAGCTGATCCCTTATGTAGATGCGCATTTCCGTACGTTGGCCAACCGGGAGAACAGGGCTATGGCCGGCCTTTCCATGGGCGGTATGGAAACACATACGATCACGCTGAACAGGCCGGAGGTGTTTTCTCAGTATGCGTTGTTGAGCGGCGGCATTTATACGCCGGAAGAGCTAAAAGATAAAGCGAAACCGAAACTGATCTTTATAAGCTGCGGCAGCCGTGAAAACCCCGATCGCGTAAAACAAGCGGCGGACGCATTAAAACAGGCAGGCTATAATGCCGTTTCGTTCGTTTCCGAGCATACGGCTCATGAGTTTCTTACCTGGAGGCGCAGCCTGTACCAGCTGGCCCCGCTGCTTTTTCAAAATAAATAATGTAGAAGCGCTCTATGATCAAAAAGATATTTTTAGCTGTCTGCCTGTTTGCAGTGACTGGCGCCTATGCCCAGGTCGATAGGGCTGCGCGGGTCGATACGGCCGGCCTTCCTTTTTGGAATTATAAGCTGTCTTTTGAACAGCGTGTCGACGACCTGGTCGGCCGGTTGACATTGGAAGAGAAAGTCGCGCAGATGCTGAATCATGCACCGGCCATCGATAGATTGGGCATTCCGGCTTACGACTGGTGGAACGAGGTATTGCATGGCGTGGCAAGGACGCCCTTCAAAACGACCGTATATCCACAGGCCATCGCCATGGCGGCTACCTGGGATACCGTTGCGCTAAAAACAATGGCGGGCCAGAGTGCACTGGAAGGCAGGGCCATTCATAACAAAGCCATAGAGCAGCATAGAACGGGGGAGCGCTACCTGGGTTTGACCTATTGGACGCCGAACATCAATATCTTTCGCGATCCGCGCTGGGGCCGTGGCCAGGAAACCTATGGCGAGGATCCCTTTTTAACCGGCGAGCTGGGGAAGGCTTTTGTGCGTGGTTTGCA
Organism: Puia sp.; assembly: GCA_035550615.1. Lineage (GTDB taxonomy): Bacteria > Bacteroidota > Bacteroidia > Chitinophagales > Chitinophagaceae > Puia. The sequence continues at coordinate 4,864 of DASZOW010000402.1, read as the reverse complement.
GGGTAATGATCCAAAGTATCTGCAGGCCGCGGCCTGCGCCAAACATTATGCCGTGCACAGCGGACCGGAACCCTTGCGGCATGTATTCAATGTGGATCCCAGTGATTATGATCTATGGGATACCTATCTGCCGGCGTTTAAAGAGCTTGTTACTCATGGGCAGGTCGCGGGGGTGATGTGCGCCTACAACGCATTTAAAACACAGCCTTGCTGCGGCAGCGATCAGCTGATGATACAGATCCTCCGTGATAAATGGAAGTTCAATGGGTATGTCACTTCCGACTGCTGGGCTATCGACGACTTCTTCAAGAACCATAAAACATCGGCGAATGCTGAAGAGGCGTCCGCTGACGCAGTATTTCACGGAACGGATGTGGAATGCGGAACAAATGCTTACCTGTCGCTGGTGCAGGCGGTGAAGGATGGAAAGATCAAAGAAGAGCAGATAAACACTTCTGTAAAAAGATTATTCATGATACGTATGCGGCTGGGCATGTTCGATCCTCCGTCCATCGTAAAATACGCGCAAACGCCGGCTTCCGTATTGGAGAGCGGGCCGCATAAAGCACAGGCGTTAAAAATGGCGAGGGAGTCGATCGTGCTGTTGAAGAATGATAACCATATGCTACCGCTCAGCAGGTCGATCAAAAAGATAGCTGTCCTCGGCCCCAATGCGGATAACAGCATTGCCGTGCTGGGGAATTATAATGGAACGCCCTCTGAAATTGTAACGGCGCTGGAGGGGATTAAAAAGAAGCTGGGCGCCCATACTGCAGTCGTATACGAACAGGCGGTCAACTTCACCAATGACACCTTGCTTTCTTATTCGGATGTCAGCAGGCAATGTTCCATTGAGGGACGGCAGGGTTTCAAAGCCGAATATTTCCCGGCAAAAGACCTGAGCGGGGCGCCTGTTGTCACTACCGAAAGCACCATCGATCATTTCTGGCAGGAAGGGTCGGGGGTGATCGCTGCTATCAAGGCAAATAATTTCTCGGCGCGGTATACCACTGACTTCACTGCTGCCGAAGACGGCGATATGACGTTCGAAGTGGAAGCCGATGACGGTTATCGGTTTTCGGTGAATGATAGAACGGTGATCGATGCCTGGGCAAGAAACCGTTGGGGCGCACGCCGGTACCGGCTTGCCACTAAGAAGGATTCCGTTTACAAGCTGACGCTGGAGTACTGGCAGGGAGAAGGCAAAGCCAATGTCCGTTTGCGCGCAGGCAATTACGTTAAGACGGATATGGAGGCGCTTGCCAATAGTGTAAAAGACGCCGATGCCATCGTGTTTGTAGGCGGCATATCGCCGCAGCTGGAAGGAGAGGAGATGCCGGTGAATTATCCCGGATTTAATGGAGGCGACAGGACATCCATCCAGCTGCCCGCCGTGCAGACGGCAATGATGAAAGCGTTAAAGGCGACGGGCAAGCCGGTCGTGTTTGTCATGATGACGGGCAGCGCCATTGCCATACCGTGGGAAAGCGAGCATGTTCCTGCCATCGTCAATGCCTGGTATGGGGGGCAATCGGCGGGTACGGCGATTGCGGATGTTTTGTTTGGGGACTATAATCCGGCGGGGCGGCTGCCGGTGACCTTTTATAAAAGCGATAGTGATCTGCCTGCCTTTGAAGATTATTCGATGAACAACAGGACCTATCGCTATTTCAAAGGCGATGCTTTATATCCGTTTGGGTATGGATTGAGCTATACCACCTTCCGGTATGATGAGCTGACAATGCCTGTGTCGGCGCGAAGCAGGACCGATATTCCCGTAAGTGTCAGGGTGACCAATACGGGACGCCTGGACGGTGACGAAGTGGTACAGATCTATATTTCATATAAAGGGCAGGCTATCAGGGTGCCGCAAAAGGCTTTAAAGGGCTTTCGGCGCGTGAGTCTGAAGGCGGGGGAGAGCAAAGCGGTTCGATTTGTTTTGAAGGCGGATGTGCTGGCGGTGGCGGGCGCGGATGGGACCATGATCTATCCCAAAGGGAAATTGGTTATAAGTGCCGGTGGCGGGCAGGCGGGTGTGAAGCTGGCGACAGCGGGTAATGTGGTGGAGGGGACGGTTACTATTCTACCCTAAATGGTCCAGCCGGCAGGCCTTCCTTATTGTAAAGGTTGGGATTGACCGGTTCGTCGGCCCAGGCGTAGCGCACGTATTTCGGGTCTTTGATCGCATCATTCCATACCACCACTTTATCCCCTTCGATGCGGGCGTTGGCCCATACGAATTTTTTGTCGGCACCGGCAATAGCAAATTCCTGGGGCTCTTCCCCGTCGTTGGTGATCAGCCCGCTGCCGGTGTTGTCGAATTGGATGATTATTTTGTTCCCTTCGGTGGTCGATGACCGGTAGGTTGGACCCGAGGCTACGATGTTCATGCCATAGACCAGCTTTTCCGCGGCGAGGGCCAGCCTATCGCCCACATCTTTTTTTCTGTCGGGGTGGAGGTCGTTCCATTCACCCAGGTCGATGGCGACGGCCATGGCGGTGTTGGGGACGGAGAGGGATTTCGCCTGGGCTTCCCGCAGGTCTGCCCACTGGCTTTCCGAGGGCAGGTAATTGTAGTCGCCAAAACCGGGAAGCTGTACATACAGGAAGGGGAGGTCGCCTTCCTTCCATTTGTTACGCCAGTCGGCGATCAGGGCGGGCTGCAATTGGGCGTATTCTGCCGGTCGACCGGTATTGGATTCTCCCTGGTACCAAAGAAAACCTTTGATGGTGTAGGGAGTCAGGGGCGCCAGCATGGCGTTGTACAAGGCCGTGGGCTGGTTTTGTGCGGAGAGGCCGCCACCACCGCCGAATCCTCTATGTGGCGGGAATACTTCACCCACTTTGTATTGCCAGTAGCCTTTGAGGTCGATGGTGTCGCTGCCTGCGATGAGGGAGTAGGGTTTATCCGGGACGAAGCCGCCCTTGCCGAAATTATTGACCACGCGGACGACAAAGAGGTTCTTACCGGGATGCAGCAGTCCTGCGGGGACAGCGTATCTCCTTTGCGGGTACATATAAGTGGTGTTGCCTATCAGCCGGCCGTTGATGTAGAGGAAATCCGCGTCGACTATTCTGCCGAGGAAAACCTTGGCCGGCCTGCCTGTCATGGAGGCGGGGACGTCTATTTCCTTTCTGTACCATACCGATCCGTTGAGATCTTTTAGTCCCTGGTCTTCCCAGTAGCCGGGAATACCGATCTGTTTCCATCCTTTTGGAGCATAGGCGGGGTCGTACCAGGGAGTAGCGCCGGAGAGACCCTTGTCGCGGGGGAGATTACCGCCAGGACCCGCTGAGGTTCCACCTGTCCGCGAACTTGGGTTGGCCGGAGCCGGCCGGCGGTTAAAGCTGTTGACATAGGCTGTGTCCTTGTTCCTGTCGATGGTGCGGACGATGTTGGGGAATGCTTTAAGCCCTTCCTCGCTGGTCCATGCTTCGATGGGGGAGCCGCCGACGCTGGCATTGATCAGGCCGATGGGGACGTGCAGCTTTTCGTAGATATCCTTGGCAAAGAAATAGGCGACCGCTGAAAATTCCAGCACGTCCTGCGGATTGGCGGACTTCCAGGAACCTGCCGGCAAGTCCTCATGGGGACCATTCAGGTCGGTGAGCGTAGGTATCCAGAACTGCCGTATCTGTGGATAGTTGGCATGATCGATCTCATCCTGGTAAAGGACGCTGTGCAGTTTCATCTGGTGCACCATGTTGGACTGTCCCGAACATATCCATACGTCGCCGACCAGGATATCGTGCAGCGTGATCCGGTTCCTGCCGGTGATGTCCATGGTATAGGGCCCTCCCGCGGGGGTGGAGGACAGCTGAAGCATCCATTTGCCGTCGCCGCCTGTCTTGGTGCGGTAGGACCGGCCATTGAATTTTATGCTGATCTTTTCTCCTTTCGAGGCCCAGCCCCAGACGTTGATGCGGGCGTCCCGTTGAAGCATCATGCTGTCCCGGATCAGGCGGGGAAGGCGGATCTGGGCGGATGCCGATGAGGTGAGGGCGAGCGACAGGGCGGCGGTCAATAATGCCGGAACGATGGTCGATAGCTTTTTCATGCGATGTTATTCCTTTTATATGGACGGGCGGCTCTTCAGACAAGCGCTTTCAGGTCCTGGTATGGGTCGATGGTCTTTATACATCCTTTGTCGTCATAGCTGAGGCGGGTGACTTTTATATTGCGCAGGTGTGTTACGCCTTTGCTGAGCGTGCTGTCGTGATAGAAGAGCCACCACTCGCCTTTGAACTCGACGATGGAATGATGCGAGGTCCAGCCTACCACGGGGTTGAGTATGCGCCCGGCGTAGGTAAAGGGCCCATAGGGGCTGTCCCCGATGGCGTAGCAGATGTAATGCGTGTCGCCCGTGGAGTAAGAGAAATAATATTTCCCCTTGTACTTATGCATCCAGGAAGCCTCGAAGAATCGCCTGTCGTTGTCGCCGGCGAGCAATGGCTGGCCTTCTTCATCCGTGATGACGAGCTCTTTCACGGGTTCCGCGAACTGGGTCATATCGTCGGAGAGCAGGGCGATACGGGGGCCAAGAGCGGGGGAGCCGGCGGGCGGTTCCTGGTTCAGCGCGCTATAGGTATTGTTCCTGTATGATTGCAGTTGCCCTCCCCAGAGGCCGCCGAAATACATATAGGCCTTTTCATCCTCGTCGATGAATACCGCCGGGTCGATGGAGTAGCTTCCCCGGATGGCTTCGGGTTTTGGGATAAAGGGGCCTGTGGGCGAGCTGCTGACGGCTACGCCGATCTGGAAGATGCCGTCGGGCCGTTTGGCGGGGAAGTAGAGGTAATATTTTCCGTTCTTAGCGGCTGCATCGGGCGCCCATAGTTGTTTTTCGGCCCAGGGGACATCCTT
>DASZOW010000401.1:0-5014 GCA_035550615.1 Puia sp. | reverse complement strand
ACGGGCGGCAGCACGGCACCGCGCGAAAAGCTAAAGGCGGTCCGGCCATCGGGCGGTAAGGACGATTCTTTTTTTGACCTCGTTTACCAGGTGGTGCGCCAGATCCCCAAAGGCCGGGTCACCTCATTCGGCGCCATCGGCGCGGCTTTGGGGACCCGAAGTTCCGCGAGAATGGTCGGCTGGGCAATGAATGCGTGTCATCTCTCGCCGCAACCCGTTCCCGCGCACCGGGTCGTGAACAGCATCGGACTGCTCACCGGCCGGCACCATTTTAAGCCACCGGAAAGGATGCAGCAATTGCTGGAAAAAGAAGGCATCGTCGTCGAGAACAATAAGGTCGTCGAATTCAAAAGACTCTTTTGGGACCCGTCTAAAGAGCTATGATCAGTAATATGGGCTGATCATTATATATACGATCACACCGGAGACGGCTACATAAAGCCACAGCGGCCAGGTGATCCTGGCCAGCCGCCGGTGTTTATCGAATTTCTCCTGGTAGGCGCGTTGCAGCGTAAAGAGAACGAACGGGACGATCACGGCCGATAAGATAATATGCGTCGACAGGATAACATAGTAGACGTAGCGTATGGGCCCGGCCTGTTGCTTTTCGGCTTCGCTCAGGAGTCCGTCATGATTGAGATCGCCAAACCGGGTGCTGGGATTGGAGGCATGATAGATCACATAGGATATGAGGAATATCGAGCTCAGGATGATTGCCGTCCAGTTGGCTCGTTTGTGAGCACGGACCTGCCCATGCCGGATAAAATACAAGCTGGCGAGCAGGAGGATGGCGGTGCTTGAGTTCAGAATGGCGTGAAATAGCGGCAAGCTGTGTGTATTGAAACCAAAGTTCACCCTCGCCTGCGGGACCAGGATCAGGAAGGCCACGGCCGCGGGGATGGCTATAGAGACGACGATGATCGCTTTTGTAAAACTTTTTTCCTGTGCAGGAACCGGTATGGGATCGCTCATATTTGCGTTTGCTTTGATTTTCTGCTAAAATATACTACCCCGATACCCGTGGCCAGGAGGATGACCGCGATGGGAATGGCCAGGGGTTTCAGCTCATCGAATGCGTGCGAGTGCCGTTTCTTATCCTTTTCCAGCATGATAAAGACGATATCGTCGGCCAGACGCGCGATGGCGGCGGTATCGGTGCCGTGGTAGTAGCCGCGGATCACCCGGTCCTTGTCGAGCAGCGCGATATAGTCGGTATGAACGAAGTTGGAGTCGACGCTGACGCTGTCTTGCAGACCGAGCTTCAGCTCGTTGAGCGCGAAATCGTAGATCGTCTTTTTAGGGCCGGTGAGCATCCACCATACGTCCGGGTTGACACCATAGTGATCGGCGTATTTCTTTAGGACGGGCGGAGAGTCGTGGGCGGGGTCCACGGTCAGGGACAGAAAGCGGACGAAGGTCGTGTCGATGCCCTTGGTATCGTCGCGAAGCTTAAGTGCATCCTGCAGATGACGCATGTTACGGGTGAGGATAGGGCAGATGCTGGCGCAGTGGGTAAAGAAGAAGTCGATGATTGCCACGCGGCCTTTGAGCGAATCGAGCGAGACCGTATCCCCGAGCTGGTTCACCAAGGTAATGTTGGCCACCTTGTGCCAGATCGTATCATCGATCTCTTTGCCGTCTTTTATCCGGGTGGTGACGCTGTCGTAGAAATACCGCTTGGGCATGGCTACACCATATTGTTTGGCAATTCCGTAGAACACGAGCGGGACGGCCACCGCGATACAGAGCGCCAACAATGCTTTTTTATTCATGATGGTGCAAAATTAGCGAACCCCCGCCAATAGGCGAGGGTCCCCAGATATTTTAACGGAGTAATTATTGCTGTTCGCCGGGTTTTACGGCTGCAGGGCCTTCCTGTTTGCCTGCCGGCGCCTCTTCGCCGCCTGCCGGAGCGATCTTGGTGTTGTTTTGCTCGACATGGTAAGGATCATAGCGGTTGCGCAGATTGCGATAGGAGTTGCCGTCCAGGATGAAGGCGAGGATGAACCAGATGAAGAGACAGGCCGGGATGGCGAGGGTCATGATCAGGTTCTTGATCTCATGCCGCAAGTGCATGAATTCGGCGATGATATAGAAAGCCTTGGCGCAGGTGAGGATCAGGTATACGCCGTTGAGCACATGTTTGGGCGGAAAGCCTGTTTTCAGGTGAATGGTGGCCAGCGCCAGCTCGACGAGCGTGATCACCAGCAGGATCCAGAAAGTACGCCAAATGGGCCTGGTGTCGAATTTGGTGTGTGCGTTGTCGTGTGTCGTTGCTTGATTGGTAGACATATGAATAAGCTTAGTAAGTTAGAGTAAATAGAAACAGGTGAATACAAATACCCATACCAGGTCGACAAAATGCCAGTAGAGACCGGCCTTTTCGATCATCAGGTAGTGGCCTTTTCTTTCGAAATCGCCGCGCAGGTTCTTGATCAGCATGATGCAATTGACGACGACGCCGGAAAACACGTGAAAGCCATGGAAACCGGTGATGGTAAAGAAAAAGTTGGTAAAGTTGGTCGATGCTTTGGACCCGTTGACATTGGGGAAGGGATTGCGGCCCCACCATGCGCCTTCGCCAAAGAGGTGTGTCCATTCCCAGGCCTGGCAGCTCAGGAAGGCGAGACCGCCGATGATCGTGAGGATCATGTAGAAGGTCACTTTTTTCCGGTCGCCGCTATGACCTGCGGCAACGGCCAGCACCATGGTCACCGAGCTCATGATGAGGATAAAGGTCATGAGGCTCACGAATACCAGGGGCAGATGCATTTCGCCCATGCCGGGGAATGCGCGGAAAGCTTCGTTAGGGTCGGGCCAGCTGTTGCTGGACATGCGGATCGTACCGTAGGAGATCAGGAAGGCGCCGAAAGTGAAGGCATCACTCATCAAAAAATACCACATCATCAATTTGCCATATTCCACATTGAAGGGGCTTTTCCCCCCACTCCACCATTTCGTCCCTGCCGGTATTGCTTGTGCCATGTTGCTCGTTTATTGGTTTTGCAAATTTATTTAACAATAATATGAATGTTATTTGATCGCCATAAAGAAAATGAACAAATAGATCCAAAGCAGGTCTACAAAATGCCAGTACGTACTGATCAGCTCCACCGGTACGGGGTTATAGCTGCGCGTCCGTGTCGCGTATGCTTTGCCCACGGTGATCACCAGTGCCAGGACCCCACCCAATACGTGCGCCGCGTGTAAACCGGCAATGATGTATAAGAACTGTCCGCCGCCCGAGCCATGCAGGGTAATTCCCGTATGCCAGATCTGGCGAAAACCGATCCACTGAAGGACCACGAACACGATCCCCAGAACCGCCGTCAGGGTGAGCATGTTGCGATAACGAAGCATCTCCCGGTCTTTGAAGGCCTTTAAGGACATCTGCACCGTGAGACTGCTGATCAGGATCGTCGCTGTCGAGTACCAGAACGCCCTCGGTATCGCAAACGTCGTCCATCCCGGCTGATCCCTCTTTACCACGTATGCGCTGGTCAACCCGGCAAACATCATAATGATGCTTCCCAGAGCCACCCATAACGTGAATTTATGGGGATGTATTTTCTTTCTTTGTTCGTTCACAATTTCCATAATTATCATCAGGCCGGTTTGCTCCGGCCGCACTCTCTACATCTTATTGGCCAGCAGCGACAAAAATACCACAGGTAGATATATATAGCTGCTGAACATCACTCTTCTCGCCGCTTTTACCGTCATCTCCCTGTACAGCCGGACACATTGTGCGACCATGGCCAGGTTGGCGATCGATACGATCATCAGGGATACGATGCCGCTCATCCCTATAAAATAAGGCAGTACGCCTACGGGTATCAGCAGCAGCGAATAAATGACGGCATTTATCGCCGAGTATTTTGTCGGTCCCTGGTTGGACGGCAGGAGTCTGAAGCCTGCCGTTGCATAGTCCTTGTGGGCGATCCAGGCAATTGCCCAGAAATGTGGGAACTGCCAGAAGAACTGAAGCGCGAACAGCACCCAGCCGCCGATGGACAGATCGTCGTTACCCGCGGCCCAGCCGATCAGGCAGGGCAGGCTTCCGGGCACGGCGCCTACCAGCACGGAGATCGAGCTGACCTTTTTCAGTGGCGTATAGATAAATGCATATACGAACAAGCTGAAGGCGGCCAGCGCTGCCGTGAGGAAGTTAAAATGCCAGAGGATGAGAACCCCGCCCAGACCTGCGAGTACGGCGAAGGTCCAGCCTTCCTGGGGACTCATGCGACCCGAAGCTATCGGCCTGTTGGCCGTCCGCTTCATGAGGGCATCGGTATCCTTTTCCACGACCTGGTTGATCGCATTGGCGCTGCCGGTAACCAGCATGCCGCCGAGGAAGAAGAGACCCATCGCCGCCCAGTCGAATTCCTTGACTTTCGGTGCCAGCAAATAGCTGATCAAAGCAGAGAACACCACCATGAAGCTCAGGTTGAACTTGATCAGCAGCTTATAATCCTGCAGTTTGCCGGCAAATTTTAAAGAACTAGGTTGCTTCATTAGTGCGCGCTTTCATTGGCGCCCAGCGGTTCGGTCTGGGGGATGAAATCCCTGCCATCCTTGGCGTAATCATAAGGCCAACGATGTACTTCGGGGATCTCGCCGGGCCAGTTGCCGTGTCCGGGTCTGATCGGCGCCGTCCATTCCAGTGTCGTAGCATCCCAGGGGTTCCGCGTCATCACTCTCCTACCCTTGAAGATGGAATAGAAGAAGTTGAAGATGAACAGCAGCTGTACGGCAAAAGTTATGATCGCTACCGTCGAGATAAACCGGTTGAGGCCGCCGAACTGGCTGAATGAAATCCAGTTGCTATAATCCATATAGCGCCGGGGCATACCGGCCAGACCTTCGTAGTGCATAGGCCAGAAGATCAGGTATGCGCCGACCAGGGTTACCCAGAAATGGATGTAGCCCAGCGTGTTGTTCAAATAGCGGCCATACATCTTGGGGAACCAGTGATAGATGCCGCAAAACATGCCGAGAATTCCGGATACGCCCA
>DASZOW010000400.1:0-6280 GCA_035550615.1 Puia sp. | reverse complement strand
GATCGCGGACCTGGGCGCCGGCTCGGTGTATGGGGCCAGCAAGACCCGTTCCATAGCCGCTATAGCCCGCCATGCTGCCAAATCCCCGAAACTGGGGCAGCTGCTTTTTCGCATCGCCCGGCATTATTCTCCCGCGACTATCCTCGAGTTAGGCACTTCTCTCGGGCTATCGACTGCCTATCTCGCCGCCGGCGCGCCCGAGGCGCGCGTATGGACGATCGAAGGCGCCCCAGCAATAGCCGACAAGGCGCGGGCTGGTCTTGGCTCCCTGAACATCGAGGCCGCCGTCATCACCGGTAACTTCGATACCGTCCTGCCCGAGCTGATTCCCCGGATACCGCCCATAGAGCTGGCCTTTATCGATGGCAACCACCGTTGTGAGCCCACCGTGCGCTATTTCGACGCCATTTTCCGTAATGCCGCTTCTTCCTCCGTCCTTGTCTTCGACGATATCCATTGGAGCGCTGAAATGGAGACGGCCTGGGAGACGATAAAAAATGACGCGCGCGTATACCTGACGATCGACCTTTTCTTCATCGGGCTGGTTATCCTGCGGGACGAATTCAAGGTGAAACAGGATTTTATTATTAGGTTCTAACTTCGTAACTTAAGCCGAAACCGGCCGAAGGCCGGTTCGTGCGCGGACCGCACAGACAATTAACGGACCGCACAGACCATTTGCGGACCACACAGACCATTAAATACCCACCACTATGATCGTCGGCGTACTCAAGGAACCACCATACGAATCTCGTGTCTCCTTATTGGCCGAAGGTGCGGCGGTCCTGGTGAAGCGGAAACTGGAAGTATGGGTAGAGAAGGGCGCCGGTGAGAAGGCCTATTGTCCCGATACGGCCTATAGCAGCGCCGGCGCGCGGTTGACGACAAGAGACGAGATCATGACATCCGCCGATCTGATCCTCGGCATCCACTCCGACGAGATCCCGGCATCTTTGCAAAACAAAATACTGATCGGCGTCTATCAACCGCTGTACAAAGCGTCGTTGATGGCGGACTGGGCCAAACGGCGGCTCACTATTTTCAGTCTCGACATGCTGCCGAGGACGACCCGGGCGCAGAATATGGATGTGCTGAGCTCGCAGGCCAGCATCGCGGGATATAAAGCCGTTCTCCTGGCTGCCAATAGCTTTCCCCGTTATTTTCCCATGTTCATGACTGCGGCAGGCAGTATCGCTCCTGCCCGGGCGCTCATCCTGGGTGCGGGCGTCGCCGGGTTGCAGGCCATTGCGACGGCGCGGCGGCTGGGCGCAGTGGTCGAGGTGTTCGACACACGACCCGCCGTCAAAGAAGAGGTGATGAGCCTGGGCGGTAAGTTCATCGAAGTGGAAGGGGCCGCCGATGCCTCCGGAGCCGGAGGGTATGCCGTTGAACAATCCGCCGCCTTTCAGCAACAACAGCAGGAAAAGATAGCCGCCAGCATTGCACGCGCCGACATCGTCATTGCCACGGCCCAGATCCCGGGGAAAAAGGCGCCTGTGCTGGTCTCGGCCGCGATGATCGAGGCCATGCGCCCGGGGTCCGTAATCGTCGATCTCGCCGCGGCCACGGGAGGGAATACCGAGCTCACGAAGAACAACGCCATCGTCGAACATGGCGGGGTCAGGATCATTGGCGATTCGAATCTTCCCGCCTCGATGCCCATCGATGCCAGTAAGCTCTACGGAAAGAATGTCGGGAATTTTTTGCCGCTCATCATCGATGGGGAAAACCGGCTGAACCTCGATTTCGACGACGAGCTGGTAAAAGGATGTTGCATTACACACAACGGAATGATTGTAAACCAAAGGATAAAAAACTGATCGACATGGAGAATATACTAGCCTGGATCGATAGCCATCAACAGATGATCTATATCGTTATCCTCATGGTATTCCTGGGCATCGAGGTCATCGGCCGCGTGCCAGCCGTATTGCATACCCCATTGATGAGCGGCGCCAACGCCATCCATGGAGTTGTGCTTATAGGCGCCATCATTGCACTTGGCGGAGTAGACGATGACAATATTGTCGGCCTGGCGCTCGGGTTTCTCGCGGTGGTGCTCGGAACGCTGAATGTCGTCGGCGGATTCGTCGTCACCGACCGCATGTTGGAAATGTTTAAAAAGAAACGCTGATGGGCATCGAGATACTGAGCATCTGTTATATCATAGCGGCGGTGACGTTTATCCTTGGGCTCAAGATGCTGGCGGACCCTGCCACTGCGCGTAAGGGTAATTTGATCGCCGCCGCCGGTATGGCCATTGCCGTTCTGGGCACTATCCTGCTTTATCGGAACGGCGGAGAACCTTTGCGACACTTTGGCTGGATGATCGCGGCCCTTGTTATCGGTGCGGTTGCCGGCACGCTTGCGGCGCGTAAGATCAGGATGACGGCGATGCCCGAGATGGTCAGCCTGTTCAACGGGATGGGCGGCGCGTGTGCGGCATTGATCTCGATCCTTGAATTCGGCCGGTTGACGGCCCGTGCGGACAACTGGACCCATCACTCGCTGGCCTCCCTATTGCAACATCTTGCGCCAGGCAGCGAGAGTATCCGAGGGGAACTATTGATCATCCTGGCCGGGCTTATCATCGGTTCGGTGTCCCTGGCCGGAAGTATCGTCGCGTGGGCAAAGCTCAACGGCCGGATCAAAGACTTTGCCTTTAAAGGCCAGCATGCGGCCAATATTCTTCTACTCGCCATTATCCTGGCGGGGGCGGTTTATGTGCTGTTCACCGCCCATGGGCCTTTTCAGGAGGTTACCGATATTTTTTCCACAGCCGACACGCATTCCAATGCGGCGCCCCAGGCAGTGTTCTATGGCGTTTTTGTTCTTGCGCTGCTGTATGGCATTGCCTTCGTCCTCCCGATCGGCGGGGCGGACATGCCGGTGGTGATCTCGCTGCTCAACTCGTTTACCGGCGTCGCCGCGGCGTGTGGCGGCTTTCTCTACGACAACAAAGCCATGCTTACCGGTGGGATACTGGTCGGAGCCGCGGGGACGGTGCTCACCATCCTGATGTGTAAGGCCATGAATCGCAGCCTCAGGAATGTGCTTATCGGTTCATTCGGAGGCAGTGTTGGCGGCGGCGCCGCTCCAACACCCGGACAGCAGGGTAGCTATCGGGAGATCAGCATCAGTGATGCAGCCGTGTTGTTGAGCTATGCCCATAAAGTGATGATCGTCCCCGGCTATGGGCTCGCGGTGGCCCAGGCGCAACATGCCTGTCACGAATTGGAAAAACTGCTTACCGAGAAAGGCGTAGAAGTAAAATACGCCATCCATCCCGTGGCGGGCCGGATGCCCGGCCACATGAACGTACTTCTTGCCGAGGCCGATGTGGGCTATGACAACCTGCTGGAGCTCGAACAAGCCAACCAGGAGTTCCCCGCTACCGATGTCGTCATGGTGCTCGGCGCCAACGATGTGGTCAATCCGGCTGCCAGGACCGATCCTTCCTCGCCGATCTATGGTATGCCCATCCTGGATGTGGAACAGGCAAAGAATTGTATCGTCAATAAACGCTCGATGAAACCGGGCTATGCCGGTATCGAGAATGAGCTCTTTTTCCGGCCCAGGACCTCGATGCTTTTTGGCGATGCCAAGACAGTGCTGCAAAAGCTTATCACGGAGATCAAAAATCTATGAACCTTGTTTTTCCCTATTTGAAGGCGACCGCCAAGGCATTTCTTGCACATCCCCGGCTGGGGACGGTGTACGATTGTTTGCATTATTTTCCGCAATGGAAAAAATATAATGAACCGGGTCGCACGTCCCTGACGGAAAAGATCCCGTGGATGAACTTTGGCGCTATCCGATTTCTTGAAAAAAGGCTGCGGCCTGAGATGCGGCTGTTCGAATTCGGCTCGGGCGGTTCGACGTTATTCTGGGCATCGAGGGTAGGAAGCGTCGTTTCGGTGGAACACGACCGTCAGTGGTATGAGTCGGTGCGGCATCAATTGCCGGATACCGGTGTCGAGTTCCTGCTCGCGGAGCCCGAGGCCGATCCCGATTTCGCCCGGAAAAATTTCCGTGATCCGGATGATTACGTCTCGCACGATCTACATTATGAAGGCATGAATTTCGCGCGGTATGCAAGGACGATCGACCGGTATCCGGAAGCCTTCTTCGACATCATCGTAGTGGATGGCAGGGCTAGGCCTGCTTGTATCAAACACGCTATTCCCCGGCTTAAAACGGGTGGGCTGATGGTGATCGATGATACGTACCGGGATTTTTATCTGGCGCCATTTGTCTGGGATAAGCGGCACTGGGCGGCGCGCAGGTTCGTGGGGCCAATCCCATTTGGCCGGCCGTTCTTTGAAACGACGATCCTCCTGAAAACGAGGGAGGTTTAACCTGAGATTAGGACCTTTTCATTTACTTTTGCACGAATAGTGCCAACCGAGCTACCAAAAGAATTAATAGCGTCCCTCGAAGGGCTTCCGGGCTATGACGCGGCTGCCTTTGCAGCCATCCATGCTGCCGGCACGCAGGTGACTTCGATCCGGATGAATCCTGCGAAAGGGGGGGAAAGACTGTGCGGCGCCGAGCCGATACCGTGGTCATCGCACGGATATTATTTGCCGGAGCGACCGTTTTTTACCTACGATCCGAGTTTTCATGCCGGCGCCTACTATGTCCAGGAAGCGTCCAGCATGTTCCTCGAGCAGGCCCTGCGTCAGACCGTCGATCCGGATCAACCCATGCGCGTGCTGGATCTGTGCGCTGCACCGGGAGGCAAATCGACCCTGCTTCAATCGCTATTGTCGCCGGAGAGCCTGCTGGTCAGCAACGAGGTGATCCGCAATCGCGTCTCGATCCTCCGGGAGAATATGATAAAATGGGGCGGCGCCAACACTTTAGTTACCAATAACGATCCGCGTGATCTCGCCAGACTCGAAAACTATTTCGATGTGATGGTGATCGACGCGCCTTGTAGCGGCAGCGGACTCTTTCGCCGGGAGCCGGAAGCGATCATGGAATGGAGCCCGGCTGGTGTACAGCTTTGCAGCCAGCGGCAGCAGCGGATCGTGGCCGATAGCTGGCCGGCCTTACGCAATGGCGGAACACTGATCTATTCCACATGCTCGTATTCGCGGCAGGAAGATGAAGATATACTGGACTGGATCACGAGCGATCTCGAAGCGGAGGCCATCGAGTTAAAGATTGCGCCGGAATGGAATATCGTCGAGACCAGGGGGAGGAACGGCGGCTGGGGCTATCGGTTCTATCCGGACAAACTTAAGGGCGAAGGATTTTTTATTGCGTGTGTCCGCAAGACCGACGGCGGCAGCTTTGTACCGCCCAGGAAAAAGAATCTTCCCGAACGTCCGGCAAAAAAAGAAGAAGAGCTTTTGCGTCGGTGGGTCAAACCGGAAATGCCGTTATTTTTCTTTAGGCATGAGGAATATATTCATGCGTTGCCGGCTTCGCTGGCAAACGAGCTGCCCATCCTGCAATCCGCCTGCTATCTGAAAAAAGCCGGCGTCACCTTAGGCACTATAACGCCTAAGGAGTTCGTTCCCGAGCATGAGCTGGCGTTGAGCACGATCATCAACCCTGAGCTGCCCGCTGTCCGGCTCGAGCTTGAACAGGCCCTGCAATATCTTCGAAAAGATGAGCTGCGTTTCGATACGGCACAACGTGGGTGGGCGCTGGTCAGATACGAGGGCCACAACCTGGGTTGGGTCAAGATCCTGCCGAACCGGTGGAATAACTATTATCCCAGGGAGTGGAGGATACTCAAGAGAGATTGAAGGATACCCGATGGGACGGCGCGGGGATGTTAAATTAAAATTGCGTATACTTGCCGTCGAGGCCTGACTAAAAAATAATGCTATGCGATCATCGGCGACCGTCCTACTACTGATCAGCTGTTTTTTTGCAAAGTTTGCCCGTTCCCAATCCAATGAACTCCTGATCCATGGTGAGACCGGAAAACTCTATCTCGAATACACCGTTGTCCCAAAAGATAATTGGTATAGCGTCGGCAGGCTATACAATGTAAACCCGAAAGTGCTCGCTCTTTATAACCATACGACATTGGGGAAACCTCTTATTGTCGGGGAGAAACTGGAGATACCACTGACGGCGACGAACTTTTCGCAGACGGGCCTCAAAGCCGCGGGGGAGACGCTGGTCCCCGTGATCCATATTACGCAGGAAAGGGAATGGATGTATCGCATCAGCGTCAATCATAACAGAGTTCCCATCGCCACCCTGGAAAAATGGAACAACGTGAACAAGGACGCGGTACGCCCCGGCATGCACCTGATAG
>DASZOW010000399.1:0-11281 GCA_035550615.1 Puia sp. | reverse complement strand
AGGTCTTGCGCACCGCCGGCGTTAAAAACATCTTCATGACCCGCACAAAGGATACTACCCTTACCATGCCGGAGCGGATCGCGATGCTGAAAACTTTCGATCCGCACTTTCTCATCAGCATTCACCTGAACTCCGCCGCTTCCGATACGGTCAGCGGCACCAGCACTTATTATCGCTACCTCGGATTCCGCCCGCTGACAGTGGCGATCCTCGATAGAATGCTTACGCTTGGACTCAAAGATTATGGGAACGTAGGCAACTTTAATTTCTCGCTCAGCGGACCTACCGATTACCCCAATGCCCTCGTCGAGGTCGCCTTTCTCAGCAATCCGGCCGACGAAAAAAGGATCCTGAAACCGGCCTTCCGCAAAGCGGTGGCGCAAAAGATCTATCTTGGCATCCAGGATTGGCTCAGACAAATAAAATAGTACTATGAACGGATATCTCATGCAGGAACAGCAGTGGACACCCGGCGAGGATCTTTTCTTGGAAAGCTTTTCCCCGGAGAACCATTATGGCGTCGTCTTCGAGGACGATGGCGAGACTGCCTATTTTTATGCCGTGGAAAAAGACGACGAAGGTGCGGGCCTGCGCATCCTCGATGCGTTGCATATCCGTGAATCAGGTGAAGTCTCAGCGGCGGATGGCACCGATCTCAAGATCATCTGGTCCCGGGACTGGCTAAAATGCGCCCTGGTCCTCGATAGCTTTGTACATGCTTTATTCGATTTCGGGAACCAGAGCGGCTATAATATCAATGAATTTCCGCCACCCAACGAGTTTTGGACACAAGGCGACAGGAAGCTGACACCAGAACTTATCCAGCAGTTTTTTTCCTGAGCCGCCGGAGGCGGCTCAGGAATTATTTAGCGTCGTGTCAGGTTCGCTGCGGCCGCCTCATCGACAAACCAATGCAGCTCGCCGCTGGGCCTGATCTCCTGCGAAGGGTAATGGTCAGGGTCATACGCGCCTTCCAGCACCTCCTTAAGCGCATGGGCTTTTTTGGAACCCTCGGTCAGAAAAGCAACCGCCGCCGACCTGTTGGCGATAGTCTTCGTGAGTGTGATCCTCGACATATCCTGGGCGGGCAGCCAGAAAGATTTTGCCCAGGCCTCTGTTTCGTGTACGATCGGCATTCCGGGGAACAGCGAGAGCGTATGCCCGTCGTCCCCCATGCCCAGCAGTGCCAGATCGAAGCTGTAAGGCGTGTTATCGAAATAATGATGGAGTATCTTTTCGTATTCGGTCGCCGACTGCTCCGGCGAAATATCCGTTCGCATCACATGGATCTGTTCCCGCGGCACCGGCACAAAATCCAGCAAGGTGTCGAATGCCATCTTCGCGTTATTCCGGCTGTCCTCGAAAGGAACGGCCCGTTCGTCCCCCCAGAAGACATGCAGCTTCGACCAGTCGATCTGTTCCTCCCCAACGCCGCCTCCGGCGGTGTGTCCGCTACGCACAGTGTATGGTGCCGCCGCCAGGATCTGGTGCAGTCGCTTGGGTGTCGACCCGCCGGAAAGCGCGATCGTAAACCGGCCGGCCGATCGCAAGGTGGTGGCGATCCGGTGGGCGATCCATTTGGCTGCGGCCTGGCTAAGGGCCTCGCCATCTTTATATACATGCAATTCCATGAGAAAAGATTTGTGCTTAAAGACTCACTTGGCGGGCATCGTGATCCAGTTATGCCCGTCCCTGGCAACCAACGCTTCGGCATCTTCCGGTCCCCATGAGTCGGGGCTATAGTTCGGAAAATTGCCGGGAGGACGGCTTTCCCAGGCCTCGAGGATGGGCATCACGATCTTCCAGGCGGCTTCCACCTGGTCGGCACGCATGAACAGCGTGGGATTGCCTTCCATCACATCCAAAAGCAGCGTCTCATAAGCCTCGGGCTCATGCTCGCCATCCTTGGGATTGAATACCATATCCACCGGGCTCAGCGTCATCGACTGACCGGCCTTTTTTGCCTGGAACCGAAGCCGCACCTCCATCTCCGGCTGTATGCTGATGGTGAGCCGGTTGGCTTTCCAGGTCTCGGCAGCCTCCGGCGGGAATGCATAATTCGGCGCTTCCTTGAACACGATGGTGATATTCGACGCCTTTTGTTTCATCCGTTTACCGGTGCGGACATAGAACGGAACGTCCTGCCAACGCCAGTTGTCGATATAGAACTTGACCGCGGCAAAGGTCTCTACGGAGGAACCGGGGTTTACGCTTTTCTCTTGTTTGTAACCCGGCACCTGCTCCCCCCTCATCCAGCCTTCTCCATATTGGCCGCGAACCGCAAACTGGTTGACGTCCTCCTTATGGATCCTGCGGACGGCATTCAGCACGTCCACCTTTTTATTCCGGATCTCGTTGGCATCAAACGAGACCGGCGCCTCCATGGCGATCATACACATCAGCTGAAGAATATGGTTCTGGATCATATCCCTCAAAGCTCCGGACTGCTCATAATAGCCGCCACGGCCTTCCACGCCGACCGTTTCGGCCGCCGTGATCTGCACATGATCGATGTAGTGCCGGTTCCAGATCGGCTCGAACAAGGCATTCGCAAAACGAAGGCTCAGGATATTCTGCACGGACTCCTTACCCAGATAATGGTCGATCCGGTAGATCTGCTCTTCCTTGAACATGCTCATCAGCAGCTGGTTCAGCTCATGGGCGCTTTTCAGATCATGGCCAAAGGGCTTTTCGATGACGATACGCGTCGTCGACGTCTCCCCGCAAAGCTTGAGCGATCCTAATTTTTTGGCGATATCCGGCATCAGCTGCGGAGCCACGGAAAGATAGAAGATCACATTCGGATGCTCACCCATCTCGGCTTCCCTGGTTTTTACGACTTCCGCGATCTTGTTGTAATCGTTGTCTTTTTCCGCATCCATCTGCAGATAGGTCACATGTTTTGAAAACTCATCCCACTGGCCATCCGGCTCGCCCTTCCGGCGGCTGAACTGCTTGATACCGTTCAAAAGCCGGGTACGGTAATCCTCGTCGTTATAAGGACTACGGCCGATACCTACGATGCCGAATTTGTCCGGCATCCAACCGTCTATGAATAAATTATATAAAGCCGGGGAAAGTTTTCTGTAGTTTAAATCACCACTACCCCCGAAAATGAAGATCAGGGAAGCGGGTGGTCTTTTATGGTTTGCCATATTACTGTCTTTCTTTTATCTATTTATTCCATTCCGTGTGAAAAGTGCCGGGTTCGTCGATCCGCTGATAGGTATGGGCGCCGAAATAATCCCGTTGCGCCTGGATGAGATTGGTCGGCATCCGCTCGCTGCGGTAAGCATCGAAATAGCTCAGCGCGGCCATCAGACCGGCTACGGGATAGCCCATGTGGATGGCATGGATGATCACATTGCGCATATTCTGCTTTTTGCTTTGCAGCAGCTGGGCGATCTCGCCTTCTAATAAAATATTGGGAAGCTGGGGATTTTTTTGGAAGGCCCTGAAATATACTTCCAGCAAAGAGCTGCGGATGATACAGCCGCCCCGCCAGACCTTGACGACCTCCTGCAACGGGATCTGCATATCCAGCTCCTTGCTCGCGAGATGCAACATCGCCAGTCCCTGGGCATAGCTGATGATGACGCCGAAGAAGAGGGCTTCCTGCACCTGCTGGATAAAGATCTCCTTGGGAACGGGAATATCCGAAGAAGGGGTCTTGTATATGGTGGCGGCCTGTGTGCGCTCGTCCTTGAAAGCAGACAACTCGCGCATACAAACAGCCATATCGATCACGGGAATGGGAATACCCAGATCCATGGCGTCCTGCGAGGTCCATTTACCGGTACCCTTGGCGCCGGCCTTGTCGAGGATCATATCTACCAGCCGGTTGCCGGTCTTCTCGTCCACCTTGAGGAAAATATCCCGGGTGATCTCTACGAGGAAGGATTGCAGCTCGCCCTCGGTCCAGTTCTGGTAAGTCTTGTAGAGCTCGTCGTTACTCAGACCGAGCCCGCGATGCAGCAGGTCGTATGTCTCGCTGATCAGCTGCATGATCGCATATTCGATGCCGTTGTGCACCATCTTGACATAATGCCCCGCGGCGCCTTTGCCGAGATGAGCCACGCAAGGCACACCATCGACCTTGGCGGCTACGGCTTCGAGGATCGGCTGAACATGCGGATACGCCTCGGGGTCGCCGCCCGGCATGATGCTGGGACCCGTCCGGGCGCCCTGCTCTCCGCCGGAAATCCCGACACCCATGAAATGAAATCCTTTCTCCTGCATAAAGGTCACACGCCGCAGAGTATCCGTATAATGAGAATTACCACCGTCGATAACGATATCTCCCTTGTCCAGCAGCGGGAGCAGATCATGAATAACGTCGTCCACAGGCTTACCCGCCGGAACCAACATCATCATCCTCCTCGGTTTTTCAAGAAGCTGGACCATTTCCGCCAGGGTAGTGACACCCTTGACCGTCGTTCCCGGGGTAGCGGAAGATTCGAGGGTTGCCCCCTTTGTTGCATCTTTATCAAAGCCGACTACAGGAAAGCCATGATCAGCCATATTCAGTAACAGGTTACGTCCCATTACCCCAAGACCGATCATGCCGAATTTAAATGAATTGTTTGCCATGACAATATTTATAATATATATAAGAGGCCATAAATTTAGGCATTATTAATAAAAAAGAGGCCAGCTTCTTTAATCAAAGCTGACCTCGTCAATATTTTTGACCGGGCAACAGTCACATAATATCAATGATTATTTCACATCGCCGGGATGCGGACTGCCCCTGTGACAGGTCACACAGGAGATGGCCGGGATCACTGCGCCATTGTCATCCTTATTGAAACTAAAAAATTTTTTGTTGATCTTGCCGGTCATTTTATACATGTGCCGGGCGATGTTCTTCTCCGGTTTGGCATCGCTGGCAAAATCGAGATGATGCGAATTGCTGTCTGCTGACGGCGCATGACAAAAACCACATTTGACTCCCAATGCCGCCTTCCAGCCGTCCATGACCTTGACAAGCTCATCGTGACTGATATGTTTGGGCAGAACTTTCAGATTTTTCGGCCCTTCGCCCGGAGGACGGGTCGCGGCCATTCCGATAAAAGTCACCGAAAATACGGCGATGACAACGGCAATTTTTTTGTAATGCAACATACAGAGTGATTTTGGTCCACCAAGTTAAGGAAACACGGTCGGATTCCCATCGAACATTTGACAATATTTTGACAAAGCCGCCGCCGCCACGGTTCACCACGGGCACACAATGTATATGACCGTTAGCTTTACCGGGACCCTTTTTCAAGTTAACAAATTACTAATAGGCCACTTCGCCCGTTATTTTGCTTGGTAGTTCCGGTATTTGTCTTATATTTGCACCAGTTAAATTTGAGCTGATACAGCATTAGTAAATTGAATGATCATTTTCCGCTATAATTTCCTCCGGTAATTGTTAGTCGTCTTTACTCCCTGCTTTGACCTCAGATTGTCTTTTATTTTTTTAACCAGTCATTTGTTATGAACATTTACATTTCGAACTTAAGTTTCAACGTCACTGACGAAGACTTACAGGATTATTTTGCAGAGTATGGAGAGGTTTCTTCCGCTAAAGTCATTATGGACAAATTCACCGGCAAATCCCGCGGATTCGCTTTTGTTGAAATGCCCGATGACGAGGCTGCTAAGAAAGCGATTTCAGAGTTGGATGGCGCATCTGTCGACGGAAGGACCATCGGTGTTTCTGTAGCTAAGCCCAGAGAAGACCGCGCAAACGGCGGCGGCGGCAACAGAGGCGGTGGCGGTTTCCAGCGCCGGAGCAACAACAACTACAGCAACAGCAGGTATTAATTACATCACTGTATTGTAGATAACGGGCTCCTTGAACTGGGAGCCCTTTTTTCTTCATTGGATTCGCGGCTCGTCTTTCATGCAGCCTTGAGGTCCTTTTGCAAGGTCAGGGCTACCGTCGTATTCATGTCCCAGGAATCGATGCTTATCGAACCTCCGAGTTTCTCGGCGGCATCCTGAACCTGGCGAAAACAATCGGCGCAGCTGCGATAAAAATATACTCCGGCATTCCGGACCCGGATCATCGTGCTGTCTCCTTGCTCCACGGATTCGATATGGATGCACTCGTTCTGCGTGCAGTCCACTACTTTATCCAGCAGGTTCCACAATACAAAAGCCAGCAGGTTCTCGTCCGAGCCAACTTCAAGATTTCTATCTATTTGGTTGATAATAATCGATTTACGACTAACGGCGCGAGGCAATAACCCCGATGTCAGCTCGTCTACGAAACGATGCAGCGGAATCTTCGTATAATCAGAAGCCATCGATACAGGATTTTAGTAAGGTCGCTTTTAATTGTGTAAATGTAACGCAATGGGACATTACTTTATGACGGCCCGGAAAATTTTTTTTAACAAAGAAGAAAGCCTGCAGCGGAAGGCTACAGGCTTCGATATATGCAAAGTTCCCGTTGACTCTTAATGCCGCCAGTGGCCGCGGTTCCAGTGATACCCCCTGGCAGTATGATCCCAATGACCCGGCGCCCAGGTCCGGCCCCCGCGAGGTCTCGCCCAGTAGCCGTTGTGCCAATGATAGCCGCCGCCACCCCATACCCAGTCACCATCTATCCAGATATAGCCATCCCCGGGCGCTACTGGCCGGGTATACACTACATCGGCAGGCTGATCGGTGACATAGCCATCGACCGTACAACCAGTGACGGCAAAACAGCCTGCTATTCCAATGATTAATAGTGCCTTTTTCATAATCTTTATTTTAATAAGTAATAAAGGGGTCGTTGTTTTATTATAGACCCAAACCCATGCCACAGCCCAAAGGCCGCCGGATCAGCCGGTTCCGGCGCATGAAAGCCGTGAATTGTAGTCAGAATTCCCCACAAACCGGAGCAAATGACTAATTTTGCAGATATGTCAACAACTACGATCCCGCCAACCCTGACAGCTAAGGATTTTGCGACTGATCAGGAAGTGCGCTGGTGCCCGGGATGTGGGGATTACTCCATCCTTGCACAAGTGCAGAAGATCATGCCGACCCTGGGTATACCCCGGGAGAACATCGTTATTATATCCGGTATCGGCTGCAGCAGCCGGTTTCCCTATTATATGAATACATACGGGATGCATTCCATCCATGGCCGCGCGACGGCTATCGCCTCCGGCCTTAAAGCCAGCAGGCCCGAACTCAGCATCTGGGTGGTCACAGGCGACGGCGACAGTCTGAGCATTGGCGGTAATCATACGATCCATCTGCTGCGGCGCAATTTCGATCTCAACATGCTGCTCTTCAATAACCAGATCTATGGATTGACCAAGGGGCAGTATTCCCCTACTTCGGAGGAGCGGAAGGTGACGAAATCCACTCCGTTCGGAAGTGTCGACCATCCCTTTAACCCCCTGGCCCTCGCAATGGGCGCAGATGCAACCTTCGTCGCGCGCAGCATGGACCGCGATCCTAAACATCTTCAGCAACTGCTGCTCCGCAGTGCGGCGCACAAAGGAGCCAGCTTCCTCGAGATCTATCAGAACTGCAACATCTTTAACGATGGCGCCTTCGAGATCTTTACGGAAAAAGGCAGCAAACCCATGGAGACCCTCTTCCTCGAACAGGGTAAGCCGCTGGTGTTCGGCGCACAACGCGACAAAGGCATCCGGCTGGACGGGTTCCGGCCTGTAGTGGTAGAACTCGGAAATGGCTTTAGCGAAAACGATTGCTGGATCCACGACGAAAAGGACTTTTACAAGGCCCAGATCCTGGTACGTATGTTCGATGACCCCCGCATAGAAGGCCATCTGCCGCGCCCCTTCGGCGTATTCTACGAAACGGACAGGCCCTGCTACGAGGACATGCTCAATCTGCAAATACAAGAGGTGATCCTGAGTAAGGGGAAAGGCGATCTGGATAAGCTCCTCAGGGGAAGCGAGACCTGGACGATCTCCTAGCAGAACTTCCACGGCATATCTACAAGCTATTACAAATAAAAAGAGGTCGGCCCGACAGGATTGAGCCACCTCTTTTTTGGTTTTTTCACAGTGAAGTTATTTTGTGGGCCGCTAGTTGCTTGCTTGCGATAGTGTCAGGTTCAGAAAACGCGATAGTGGTTAAAATAAAGAGCCAGCGATAGACATCGCCGGCCTGTGCTTACCTCTGAAACCACAAAAAGAAAAAGTTCTAATATTTTTCATTGTACACTATTCTGGCGTTACAGGAACTGTCCGGGGACAGACGATCTAATCCACTATACCTGGCTGTTAGTATTGGTCGTGATAAACAAAAAAATTCTTGGGTAACTGATCATGGTAGACAGCCGGGACTATTCTACCGGAAAACATCGCTTTAGTAGGGTAAGAGGATCAGGGCATCGAGGGATTTTGTCAGGGGACAGGTATTTCAACCAATATGAAGACATCACCTCATATACAATCAATTGGAACCCGGATATCGATGGAATTGGAATCTTCGGATGGAAATTGGACGATTTTCCCGAGAGGAATTAATAGACTCGGGTTTAGAGCACAAGAGGAGATTGGATTGAAGATGATAATTTAGTAGTTCAGAGTGTGTAAGCGCGGTAAAAATAAAGACAGTTTTGTAAAAAAGCAATAATTTTTTTCCAATTTTTGTTCATCCGCCCCATCCGGGACGCTTTCCCGGACAAAATAGAACTATCTAATGCCTTACTGAACAATGGTTTCAAGCTCTTTGTCGGCGGCTTTGAAGGTCTTTTCTTTTTTTCTGTTGAACCACCACTCCGGTGCGGTTTTTTTCATCAGGGTATCGATATTCCGCATGCCCATAAGATACCAGATGCCCTTGAGCTTACCGCTCAGCGAGGATTGAAGCGCCCGCAGGCTCATCGCGAAGCCGCTGTCCAGGTACTCCATATGATGCCAGTAACCCGCGGGCATGAACAAGGTATCCCCATGCTCCAGGATCACCTCATAGCCCCTTGCCAGCCGCAACGCCGGATATTTCTCCACCTCGAGCTTGTTCTCCTCCCGATCGAAATAATGTTCGAAATTCACGAAGCTGAGTACCTCCCAGGGCTTCCGGTACAGCTTATGCTGCTCTTCAAAGGGAAAAAGAAGTACCCGTTTCCGTCCGATGAACTGGGTATGGATGATATGCGACAGATCTATGTCGAAATGCATGTGGGTCACCGATCCCTTGCCACCCACAAAAAGCATGGGATATCGCTTTGCAAAACCCTTCATCAACTGTTCCGGCCATTCGAAGTCCTGGATGAGCTGCGGGGCATGATCGAAGATGTTGAATAAAAAGATCCGCCATTCGGCAGGGCCTTTACGCACCATATCGATATACTCCCCGAACTTCATATAGTCGTCGGCCGTGTTGATCGGCGTATACGCATCGCTCTTGACGTTGTTGTACACACCCACCTCGGCATTCCCCACTACGGATTTGAAATAGTCCCAGGTCCATTTGTCGTAGGCGGCCCATTGCTTCGAGAGTCCACGGATTACCACAGGCTTCATGGGGGTGTAATACCGCTCCTTGAACTCCTCGGGACCGATGCTGTCCACCGTGTCTACCACCTGTAATTCCATCTGCATCCAAATGTTTGGGCAAAATTAAATAAAAATCTACGTTAAGGAAATGTTAGCGAACGCCTGCACCGTTCCAACGATTTTCGCTAACTTACCCTATGTTATTGCAGCTGCACCCGGTAAATCCTCAACCCAGAAATATAAAGACGGTCATCGAATGTCTGCTGGACGGCGGGGTCATCGCCTATCCTACCGATACCATTTATGGTCTGGGCTGCGACATCTTTCAGCACAAAGCTGTGGAGCGCATTTGCCGGATAAAACATGTTGACCCTGCAAAAGCCCAGCTCTCTTTTATCTGTTACGACCTCAGCGATCTGAGCAATTATACAAAAAGCATCTCCACGCCTCTTTACCGGTTGCTGAAGACCTATCTTCCCGGTCCTTATACTTTTATCCTGCCGGCAAGCAAACAAGTGCCCAGGATCCTGAAAAGCCGTAAGGATACCATCGGGCTCCGCATTCCCGATAACGTTATCGCCCGCTCTCTGATCCGGGAGCTTGGGCATCCCATTTTAAGCTCTTCCCTTCCGGGCGATATGGTCGAAGAATACACCGACCCCGAGATCATCCACGAAAAATTCAGCACCCTGGTGGACATCGTCATAGACGGCGGCATCGGCGGCATCCTGCCCTCTACAGTCGTCGACTGCACAGGCGATGAACCCGTCGTGATCAGGAAAGGACTCGGAGAATGGGAGGAGACGGCGGACGTCTGATCCGGCGGCAACAATCGACTGCACGCCGCGGTCTATGACCGCACGGTCTATTCAAAAAGCTCCAGCAGCTCTTCGGTGGGATTGATATTAAAACTCTTCCGGTGATACTTGCACAGCCCGAATCTTTCGATGGCATCCCGATGTTCCCTGGTGCCATACCCCTTGTTGCTGTCCCAGCCATAATGCGGGAATTCGGCATGCAGCTGTTGCATGTATTCGTCCCGCCAGGTCTTGGCGAGGATACTGGCTGCGGCAATGCTGGCAAAGGTTGCATCTCCCTTGATGATACACCGGTGCGGGACCCGCTTGTATTTGGTAAATCGGTTGCCATCGATCAATAACAGCTTCGGCCTTAGCCTCAGCTGGTCAAGCGCCAGATGCATAGCCTTGAAAGAGGCTTTGAGAATATTGATCCGGTCGATCTCATCATGATCAACCCGGGCAACGGCCCAGGCCAGAGCATTGGCCTCGATATATATCCGCAGCACATTCCTGTCTTCGGGCGCAACCTGTTTGGAATCGTTGAGCAACGGATGGAAAAAACCCTGGGGCAGGATCACTGCCGCGGCAAACACCGGTCCGGCATAACAGCCACGGCCTGCTTCATCGCATCCGGCTTCCCTCAACTCGTCCTGGTAATGGCTTCTCAGCGGGTTTTCCATGGGCCAAAAATAGGACCTTTGCAGAAGGACAAACAGGAAGTGGATAAAAAATTGGAAATTTGCACCCGCTATGCAATCCTCTCCAAGTCTTTCCTCCCGTACACGGCCGGTGGCAATCTGGGTATATGCCGGCGTCTTCATGCTCCTGATCCAGGTAGTCCTCGGTGGAATTACCCGGTTAACCGGCTCGGGCCTTTCCATCACGGAATGGGACGTCGTCACCGGCGCGCTGCCTCCGATGAACCACACCCAATGGACGCAGGCCTTCGACGCCTACAAACAGACTCCGCAGTTCCGCATCATGAATTCCGATTTTACCCTTTCCAATTATAAATTCATC
>DASZOW010000398.1:0-5419 GCA_035550615.1 Puia sp. | reverse complement strand
CATGAGGAGCCAGTCGATATAGTTGCCAAAATTATGCTGGTCGGTAAAGGGCTGGTCGAAGCCGGGTATATGGATACAACGATAAAGCAGTTCGGTGAGGAGCAGCAGGCCGGCGCAAACGGCGATCTGTGATCGTACCGGCCAGCGGAAGATCAGGAAGGCCAGCAGACATGTAAATGACAGTTGCGTCAGCACGTCCCAGAGCTCGAAGGAAAGGCCGCCGGCCCGCACGGCGTAGTCGAGCACTCCCCAGAAGAAGAGCCAGCCCGAGCGTCTCAGCGCTTTGCGGAAGGAGTAGTTCCAGCTCCTGCCTTCGAGTTGCTGACGGTGCAGGGAGAATGCCATGGCGGCGCCGGCCATGAACATAAAGGCCGGCTGTACGAGGTCCCAGGCGTGAAGGCCGTGCCAGGGATGATGAAAAAATTGCAGGGACAGTGGATGCAGGAAAGTGTTTTTCGAGCCCGATTCGAACTGGCTGTAGAGACCTGCAGACTCCAATGCAAGCAGCACCATGATCAGGCCGCGCATGAAGTCCAGGGAGAGCAGTCGCGGGGGGCGGGCGATGGGGCTGGGGGCGCCGGACGTTGTGGCGCCGGCGGATGTGGATGGTGGGGCTGCGATGGAGATCATATATTTCACATAAGCGTTTCTAGGAGCTGATGGCCTTGATGCCAGTCCCTCAGACCGGAATCGGAATTAATATGTCCGTAAGGGCCGATCGGGACGAAGCGGCTGCCCCATTTCCTGGCGAACCAGGCGGCTTTTTCGAGGCTTACATAGCAGTCATCCGAGCTGGCGACGACAAGGGACGGAAAGGGCAGGGTATTCAAGGGCATGGGCGTGAAACCGGTGGTCCCCGGTGGGTACGAAGGCGCCTCCGTATCGCTGGGCGCTACCAGCAGGGCTCCTTTGATCTGTCTTTTATAATGGGCGGACCAGTAGGCGATGGCGCAGCAGGCCAGGCTATGACCGATCAGGATCACGTTCTCGGGTGGGAAGGGCGCGATGACCTCGTTGATGGTATGGACCCAATCGTCTTTGTCAGGCGCGTCCCAGTCGCGCTGGTGTATCCGGGTATAGCCATACAGCTCTTCCCAGCGGGTTTGCCAATGACGGGGACCGGAGTTGTTGAGACCAGGAAGGACAAAGCAGAAGGTCGGTAACATTCCCTAATTTAGTCAAAAAAATTTGGCGATGTCAATTTTACCCACCATATTTGCGGTGCAATGAACAAGCAAGTTAATCAACAGTGGTGGTGGCATACGAACTCCGAACGGGGCTGGTAATGCTATCATCATAGTTTTACACCATATAATTGGGCCCCGGAGTTCGGGGCCTTTTTTATTTGCGGCCGCGAAGCCGACGGAAAGAATAAGCGGCCGGGAGCCGACAGAAAGAATAAGCGGCCGCGAAGCCAACAGATAAGACGATATGAAAAAAATAGCCATCAAAACACAATGTAAGAAGCTGCTCTCGGACATCTATACGCCGGTGGGCATCTATCTGCGGTTGCGGGACCGGTTCCGCGACACTATCCTGCTGGAAAGCACGGACAGTCATGCCGCCGAGAACAGCTATTCGTACATCTGCATCAATGCGATCGCCGGTATCGAGATCACGGACAAGAAGAGTATCGAGTTCAAATTGCCGGGGCAGTCGCCGGAACGGAAGCCGGACTCGAGCCCAAGTCAGGGGGGCGCTGGCGGTCCGGCGGAAGGGGGGATTCCGGAGCTGCTTTGGGATTTTATGCAGCGGTTCGATTGTGAGCTGTTACCGGAGCGGCATTTGCGGGCAGTGCAGGGATTGTTCGGGTATACGAGTTTCGATGCGGTCCAGTTCTTCGATACGATACAATTCAAGGAGAAGGCAGGGAGCCTGGCGCCGATCCCGCTGATGCGTTACCGGCTATATCAATATGTCATTGCCATCAATCATTTCCGCGACGAGCTGTATATCTGCGAGAACAGGATCGCTGGGCTGGAATCCGAGTTGCCGGTGGTAGAGTCGCTGATCCGCAGCAAAGATGTGCCGGTGTATCCGTTCCGGCCGGTAGGGGACGAGACGTCCAATATGACGGATGAGGAATACCGCGGGATCGTGAGTAAAGGGATCAAGAGCTGTCTGCGCGGCGATGTGTTCCAGATAGTGCTGAGCCGGCGATTTCAGCAAGGCTTTAGCGGGGATGAGTTCAATGTATATCGGGCATTGCGGAATATCAATCCTTCGCCATATCTCTTTTTCTTCGACTACGGGGATTACAAGCTCATGGGTTCTTCGCCCGAGTCGCAGCTGCTGCTGCAGAATGGAGAGGCGATCGTCCATCCGATAGCGGGTACATTCAAACGGACGGGTGATGATGTGGTCGACCGGCAGATGGCCGACAAGCTGTTGAAAGATAAAAAAGAGAATGCGGAACATGTGATGCTGGTCGATCTGGCACGGAATGACCTGAGCCGGACATGCGATCATGTTGAGGTCGTGCATTACCGGGATATTCAATATTATTCGCATGTTATCCATCTGGTGAGCGAGGTACGGGGGAAGCTGCGGCCCGATCACAATCCCTACCAACTGCTGGCGACGACTTTTCCTGCCGGAACGCTTAGCGGAGCCCCGAAATTCAAGGCCATGGAGCTGATCGATGCATACGAGCCGACTGCGAGAAGCTATTATGGCGGGTGCATCGGGTTCATCGGTTTCGACGGCAGCTGTGTACATGCGATCATGATCCGCAGTCTGCTGAGCCGGAGCAATACGCTGACGTACCAGGCGGGCGCGGGGGTAGTAGCGGCCAGCTCGCCCGAAAGCGAATTGCAGGAAGTAAATAATAAACTGGGGGCGTTGAAATCGGCGATCCTCTATGCTGAGAAAATCTAAATAAGTACTCGTGACACGAATTCTCGTTTTTGACAACTACGATTCTTTTACCTATAACCTGGTGCACCTGGTCGGGAAGATCACCCGGCAGAAAGTGGATGTTGTCCGCAATGACCGGATGCCGTTGGAAAAAGTAAAGGATTACGACAAGATCATACTCTCCCCGGGTCCCGGCGTCCCATCCGAAGCAGGGCTGTTATTGCCATTGATCAAAGCGTATGCCGCCTCCAAGTCTATTTTGGGTGTTTGCTTGGGACACCAGGCCATCGGCGAGTCGTTCGGGGGGAAATTGATCAACCTGACCTCCGTGTATCATGGAGTCGCGACGCCGGTGCATATCTTGAAACCGGGCGGCCTGTTCGAGGGAGTTCCCCAAACGTTGGAGGTAGGGCGTTACCATAGCTGGGTGGTAGCCGATGAAGGCTGGCCTTCCGAGCTGGAAGTGACGGCGCGTGACGACAACGGTTATGTGATGGGGTTGCGTCATAAGAAATTGGACGTTCAGGGGGTTCAGTTCCATCCCGAAAGCGTACTAACTCCGCAAGGCGAGCAATTGCTGAGGAACTGGTTAAAAGCATAGAATATGAAGAAGATCTTACAATATCTGTTCGAGCATAAATCCCTGCCACGCGAGCAGGCCAAAGATGTGCTGACCCGTATTGCCAGGGGAGAGTTCAATGAAAGCGAGCTGGCGGCATTTATCACCGTTTACCTGATGCGCAGCATTACCATCGACGAGCTACAGGGGTTCCGGGATGCGTTGCTGGAGTTATGTGTCCGCGTGGATCTCGACGGGCATGAGACCATCGATATCGTGGGTACAGGTGGCGATGGGAAGAACACCTTCAATATTTCCACCCTGGCCTGTTTCATCGTGGCTGGTGCGGGGCATAAGGTCGCCAAGCATGGTAATTACGGCGCTTCGAGCATCAGCGGGGCTTCTAATGTCATGGAGCAACTGGGTTACAAATTCAAGAACGACAAGGACCGGCTGCGGCGGGAGGTCGATGAGGCGGGCATTTGTTTTCTGCATGCTCCCTTGTTCCATCCGGCCCTGAAGACGGTAGGACCGATCCGGAAGAACTTAGGTGTGAGGACCTTTTTCAATATGCTCGGCCCCATGGTGAATCCCGCTTTTCCTACTACGCAGCTGGTAGGTGTTTACAACCTGGAAATGGCGCGGATCTACAATTATCTGCTGCAGCAGGCCGGTGGGCGATTCACCATTATCTATAGCCTGGATGGTTATGACGAGATCTCGCTGACGGGCGACACCAAGGTGATCACCAATGGCGGAGAAAAGATCTATACGCCGGAAGAATTGGGTAAGAGAATGGTTAATGCTACCGATATTTATGGCGGAAACACCGTGGAAGAGGCGGCGAAGCTGTTTACCAAAATATTGAAGGGAGAAGGCAGCTGGGCGCAGTCGGCGGTCGTCATCGCCAATGCTACAATGGCATTGCAGGCCAGCGGTAGTTTTGCCGCCCATGATGCCGCATATAACGCGGCAGTGGAGAGCCTGGAGAGTGGGCGGGCATATAAAGCACTTGAAAAGCTAATTGACCTACAATCATGAACATCCTGGAGAAAATAATCGGGCATAAGAAGAGCGAAGTAGCGGAAGCAAAGATGGTGACGCCGGCGGCGGAACTGGAACGGCGGCCGTTTTTCAGCCGGCCGGTGTTGTCGTTGCGGGCGAGTCTTGGCGATCCCGGTAAATCGGGCATCATTGCGGAGTTCAAGCGGAAGAGCCCTTCAAAGGGAGTGATCAATGACAAGGTCACGGTCCTCGAAGTGACGAAGGGCTATGCGGAAGCGGGTGCCGCCTGTCTGAGCGTTTTGACGGACCGGCAATTCTTTGGGGGCAGCTCCGAAGACCTGCAGGCTGCGCGGGTGAATGTGCTGCCGATCCTCCGGAAGGATTTTATCATCGACGAATACCAGATCCTGGAAGCCAGGGCCATCGGGGCCGATGTGATCCTGCTGATCGCGGCTTGTTTAAAACCGGTGGAGGTCAGGCGGCTGGCGAGTTTTGCCGCCTCGCTGGGTCTCGAGGTGTTGTTGGAGATCCACAGCGAAGAAGAGCTGGATCATATCTGCGACGCGACGCCCGTGGTAGGGGTGAACAACAGGGACCTGAAGACCTTTACCGTGGATGTGGAGCGGAGCATCCGGCTGAGCCAGCAGATACCGAAGGACAAGCTGCTGATAGCGGAAAGCGGCATCAACCGGGTAGAAACCATCTGGCATATGCGGGATTCCGGTTTTCATGGGTTCCTGGTAGGAGAACATTTTATGAAGGAGCAAGATCCTGCGATTGCCTTTGCCTCATTTGTGAATCAGTTAAAAGGGCGACGGTAGACTATCGCCGGAGACAACTATGAGAGTAAAAGTTTGCGGAATGACGGAGATCGACCAGGTCAGGCAGCTCGACGCCATGGGTGTAGATTTTGCCGGATTCATCTTTTACCCGAAATCGCCACGTTATGTAGGGCGGCATCTCACCGGGGAGCAGGTGAAGCGGGCGAGGCTGCGTCTG